>CAYUPD010000096.1:1605-5814 GCA_964446645.1 uncultured Rhodospirillaceae bacterium | reverse complement strand
ACGGCGTTTCGCGTATCGACCGGGGGCATTGAGCCGGGCCATTCTCGCGGATGGCCTCCCTAGGGAGTGTCCTTATAGAGGCGCTTGGGGCGAGTTATTGTTTGAAGAATTTAGAGAAAGGATATTTGAATGAATATGAGGCCGAAGCGATAGATTATTTATTCTTGCGCGCTTTTTCATAAGCCGCCAGAGCGTCGGGAAAGGGCGACAGCGCCCGCCGCAGAACTCCCTGAAGAGCCGAAATTGCGATTCCGTAATTTGTCATAGGGACGGCTTTGTCTTTTGCCGTGGCGAGGCGCGAGGACATCTCCTGTTTTGTCATGACGCAGCCGCCGCAGTGGATGATGGCCTTGTAGTCGCTAAGGTTGTCGGGAAAATCGTGCCCGGCTGTCGTATCGACGGTGATGTTGCGGCCGCTGTATTGGCGCAGCCAGCGCGGAATTTTGATGCGGCCTATGTCGTCCTCCAGCGGATGATGCGAGCATCCTTCGGCGATCAGAATCTTGTCGCCGTCCTTCAAGTTATCCAGCGCGGCGGCGCCTGCGGCCTGTGCGGCGAGATCGCCTTTAAATCGCGAAAAGAGAATCGAGAAAGTCGTAAGGGGAACATTTTCCGGCGTATCGGCGACGACGCGAGCGACGACCTGCGAGTCGCAAACGACGATGTCGGGCATCTTGTTGAGTTTCTTGAGCGTGGCGGCGTATTCGCGGTCTTTGACGACGAGCGCGGCGGCGTCGTTGTCCAGAAGGTCGCGCAACGCCTGCACCTGCGGCACGATCAAGCGTCCCTTGGGCGCGCCGAGGTCGATAGGAACGACGAGAAGAGCCATGCCGCCGGGGGGACACAAGTCGCCGATCAGCGCAGGAGGGGCGGTGAAGAGTTTCGGCAAAAGGTCGCGCACGCGTTCCTTAAATTCGTTGCGGAAATCTTCCGCGCGCGCCGGGTTGGTCGAGCTTCCGGAAACCCACGTCAGTTTTTTCACGTCGAGCAGCGCGAGGAAATTCGTCGCAGGCTCTTGAATGTCGGTTTTGTTGATGACGACGAGGACAGGAACGTTGCGGCCGCGCGCGGCGTTGACAAGATCGTCCTCAAAGTCGCTCCAGTCGCCGGGCGTGACGACGACGACGGCTAAATCCATGCGCTGCATGGCTTTTTTGGCTCTTGCGACGCGCGCCTCGCCGAGCACGGAAACGTCGTCGATGCCTGCGGTGTCGAGCAGAACGACGGGCCCGAGCGGGAGAAGCTCCATGGTTTTTTCGACGACGTCGGTGGTGGTCCCGGCCTGCGGCGAGACGATGGCGACATCTTGGCCCGCGAGCATGTTCATGAACGAGGACTTGCCGACGTTCATCCGTCCCATGATGCCGATATGCAGGCGCAGGGCCTTGGGCGTGTTCGCCGCGCTTCCGCGTCCGTCGGTCATTTTGCGCCGTCCTTTTCGACGTAGCCGAGGCCGATGAAATTCGGCGTGGCGAGGACGGCGCTTGCGATTTCGTTGCCGAGTTTTTCCGAGAGGAAGCTCTTGATGTAGATTTCGGCGTTTTTCTTTTTAAGCTCGCAGAACTCTTCCATGAGAAGCCGCGTGCGGTCGTAGCCGATATAAGGAAGAAGCGCGGTCATGAGAGAAGGTGCGTCGCCGACGTGGGCGCGGCAGCGGTTGATGTCGGCCCTGATGCCCTCGACGTGGGGCGTGAGCATAAGGGCGGTATTCTTGAGGATGTCGATGGATTCGAGAAGGGACGAGGCGATAAGGGGCAAAAACTCGTTGATCTCGAGCGTGCCGTGGGCGGCGCATTCGGCGATGACGAAGTCGTTAGCGCGCACGGCGAGCGCGGCCTGCATGGCGGATTCCATGACGACGGGATTGACCTTGCCGGGCATGATGGATGACCCGGCCTGCATGGGAGGCAGGGAGATCTCGCCGAGGAAGTGAAGGAGCCGCAAATCGCCCGCGATTTTGGCTATGGAAGAGGCGGCGGCTTTGAGGATGCCCGAGACTTCGACAAAAGCGTCGGCGTTGGCGGTGCCGTCGATGACGTTTTCGCTGCGGGCGAGGCCCATGCCGGTGAGGGCGCGCAGGATTTCGATGACGCGGAAGATATAGGCGCGGGGGGCGGTGAGGCCGGTACCGACGGCGGTGCCGCCGATGTTGACCATGCGCAAGCGCTCTTCGCATTTAAAGGTGCGCCACCTGTCGCGCGAGACGGCCTCGGCGTAGGCCGAGAATTCCTGTCCGAGCGTCATGGGCACGGCGGGTTGCAACTCGGTGCGGCCCATCTTGATGATGTCGTGGAATTCCTTTTCCTTGGCTTGGAAAGCGCCCTGAAGCTTCGAGACAGCTTCGTTCAGGCCGCGCAGGCCCGAAATGGCGGCGATGCGCAAGGCGGTGGGATAAACGTCGTTGGTGGACTGATGCAGATTGACGTGATCGAAGGGATGGATCGTTGCGTAATCGCCGGGTTTTTTGCCGATTGCTTTAAGCGCGAGATTGGCGGCAACCTCGTTGACGTTCATGTTGGTCGAGGTGCCCGCGCCGCCTTGTAAAGCGTCGAGAGGAAAGAAGGAGGTGCAGTCATTTTCGTTATTGGCGATTTTATCGCAGGCGGCGCCGATGGCTTCTGCAATGTCTTGAGGCAGATAGCCGAGCTCGGCATTGGCGAGGGCGGCGGCGTGCTTGACGGTTGCGAGGGCGGCGATGAGAGAGTAGGGGACGCGGCGCGCGGAGAGCGCGAAGTTGCGGAGCGCGCGTTGGGTATGAATGCCCCACAAAGCGTCCGCCGGAATATCCTCTTCGCCGAGAGCGTCATTTTCTTTGCGCATGGCGCGATACTAACAATAATTCGGCGAGGCCCAAAGCGCTATTTATTCGAAGTGGGAGAGCCGTCGTCCTTGAATTTCCATTTCTTTATCATATCGACGACTTGCTCTTGTTTAAAAGGCTTGCCCAAGTGGTCGTCCATGCCCGCTTGCAGGCAGCGTTCGCGGTCGGCGGTCATGGCGTCGGCGGTCAGGGCGACGATGACGGTGTGCTTGTTTTGAGGGGCCTCGGCCTCGCGGATTTTTTTGGTGGCGGTATATCCGTCCATCTCGGGCATCTGGCAGTCCATGAAAATGAGGTCGTAGTCTTTTTCGGAGGTTTTTTGAACGGCCTGAACGCCGTCGGGAACCATATCGACGACGCAGCCGAACTTGTTGAGAACCTTGACCATAAGAAGGCGGTTGAAGGGCATGTCCTCGACGACGAGAACTTTCAAATTTTTGAAAGGAGCGCCCTCGGCGGCGTTGCATTCGTCGGCGTCGCGCAGGAGCTTGCAGACGGTATGGCGCGTGATGATGGGCGTGGGCGTATTGGTGAGGCGTCCGTTGAGGATCATCTTGAGCGTGGCTTCCATCTGCAAGGGGAAGAAGGGCTTAATCATAAAGCCCAAGACGCCCCGCGAGGCCATCTGTTCGAGGGACGAGAAATAGCCGTAAGCGGTGACCATGACGATCATGGGAGGAGGGACGAGGGTCTTGGCGGCGAGTATTTCGTCGCAAAGCTGGAGGCCGTTGGCGTCGCCGAGTTTATAGTCGAGAAGGACGAATTCATAAGGGTCTTTGGCGTCGGCGGCGGCGAGGATTTTGGGCATAACGTCTTTGGTCGAAGTCAGGAAGTCGGCCCGCATGCCGAGCTTGTCGAGGCAGGCCTTGGTGACCTCGCAACTGACGAGGTAGTCATCGACGACAAGGGCGCGGCGATTTTCGAGCGAAATGCCGGGGACGATGGCGATTTCGCTTTCGGCCTTTCCCGGACGGACGTGGATTTCGTAGGAGAAGACGGTGCCTTTGCCTTCGACGCTTTTGAGTTTGATGTCGCCGCCCATAAGGCGGATGAGCTTGCGGGAGATGGCAAGGCCCAGGCCGGTGCCGCCGAAGCGGCGTGTGGTGGATTCTTCGGCCTGCGTGAATTTTTCGAAGACATAGGCCTGTTTTTCCTCGGGGATGCCGATGCCGGTATCCTCGACGGCGATTTTAAGAACGATATCGTCGGCGTTTTGGGTTGAGGCGATGCGGACGAGGATGTGGCCTTTTTGGGTGAACTTCATCGCGTTGCCGATGAGGTTGAAGAGGATTTGCTTAAAGCGGCCGGGATCGCCGATGACGAAAGGAGGCACGTCGTTTTCGAAAGAGACGATAAGCTCGAGTCCTTTTTCGCGGCCCTTGAGGGAG
>CAYUPD010000096.1:0-1595 GCA_964446645.1 uncultured Rhodospirillaceae bacterium | reverse complement strand
CGGCAGAGATTGAAGTTGATATTTTCGAGCGAAAGATGCTCGGCCTCGATCTTGGTGAAATCGAGGATGTCGTTGATGAGGCCCAAAAGGCCTTCGCCGGATTGATTGATGATCTGAACCCAAGCCTGTTGTTCGGGCGTCATATTGGTGTCGAGGAGAAGCTGGGTCATGCCCAAAACGGCGTTCATGGGCGTGCGGATTTCGTGGCTCATGTTGGCCAAGAAGTCGCTTTTGGCATGCGTGGCGGCCTCGGCCTTGAGTTTTTGCTCCAAGACTTCCTGATCCTCGGCCTTGGCGACGGCGCGGTTGTAGTTGATGCAGTTGCCGGGGTGGTTGTCGCCGTTGAGGACGGCTTTGGCGAAGGCGCGGCAGCTTCCGTAGCCGCAGGCGAAGCAGTTGATGGCGCGGCTGGCCTCGTCGAATTTGTAGAGCTTGTTGAACATCTCGTCGAAATCTTTTTCCGAGAATTCCCGCTGTTTGACGGGAATCAGCTTGTTTTTATAGGCTCGGGCGAAGTCGTTGAGAGTCAGCTCCCTGTCGAACATATCGAAGAGAGTGTAGACGATCTGCCCGTCCTGAAAGGCCTCTTTTTCTTTCAGCTTTTTTATCTTCAGGCGTTCCATCTCGGCGTCGGTGTCGTCGAGATTGCCTTTTTTGCAGGTGCCGGTTCCGAAATTGCAGCCCTGCACGCAGTTGAGAATATCGACGAGGTACGGCAGTTGCTTGTCGGTCTTTGTGCGCTTGACGTACTGGGTCAGATAGTCGTAGGCGCGCCCGATGCCTTCGACCTGGCGCACCCAGGCTTCGTTGTTGGTGTGGTATTCGACGTTTTCCTTAAGCCCGCCGGGGCGGCTGAACATCGCGCCGAGGCCGCAGCCGATATCGTCGAATTCCTTCTCGTTTTCGAGAGAAAGATCGATGCCTTTCTTTGAAAGGTATTCCGAAAGCCTCTTAAACGTCACGTTGTAGGAAACGAGGCGGCCGGTATCGATAAACTCCTGCGTCTTGGCGACGCAGGGCGAAAGAAAGGCCAGATGATCGGCGACGTGCTTGTATTTTTTGAGATAGACGGCGGTGCAGAGGGCTGGGCTGTGGATAGGGGCGAGGCGGGGGATCAGCTCGGGGCAGTGTTTTTCGATATAAGAAACGATGGCGGGGCAGGCCTGAGAGATGAACGAGTCGGTTCCGTTTTTCTCGGCTGAGCGCAAATAGGCCCATGTGGTGATGTCCGCGCCGAACGAGACGTCGTACATGAGGGTGCAGCCGAGCCGCTTCAGGTAGCCGAGGAGTTTTTTATAATTGGGAAAATTGTAGCGTATCGACGGCGCGGCCATGACGGAGATGCGTTTGCCCTTGGCGAGGTCGTCGAAAAAGATTTCCGTATCGTCGTAGTAATGGCGGGCGTCGTGGTCGCAAACGTCGAGGCATCGGCCGCAGAGGATACAGGCGTCCGCGTTGGTGCGGACTTTGCTGGCGCCGTCTTTGAGATAAGAAACGTTCGCGCCTTCGACGGGACATTCGGCAATGCATTTATTGCATCCGACGCACTTGTTTTCGTCAAGGACGATGACCGCGACCATCGATGGTTCCCGAAG
>CAYUPD010000095.1:0-5824 GCA_964446645.1 uncultured Rhodospirillaceae bacterium | reverse complement strand
TTGTCTATAAAAATTTATCCGAACAAGCCGATATTATAGCAGATGTTTTTATGCAGGCTTCGGGCATATTGCCGGACAACGACGTTAAAAAATTCTTTGTCAAAGTTATCTGGGCGTCGGTTAACCGCAGCCATGTCTTTTATACGGATCAGTCCGGAAAAGACGGCCCCTTCGTTTTTGTCATCGGCCCGAATTTAAAGCGGCTTCATTACGAAAAAGACCGCGATCTTTTAGCGAGCCACGATACGTTGAAGGTCGTCGTCGTCTCCAACACGACAATTGCTCTGCCGTATAGCAAGAAAAATGGCTTGTTTTTCGTGCCGTCGCAAGATTTAGAATTTATGCCCAGATTTTGCCGGAACGTTTTTCAGCCTTCCACGGCGGTACAAGAGGCGGTCTCTGCCGCACCCCCTATAGGCCGAAAAGGGTTTCTCGATATTTTTGGCGATGCCGAAGAAACCGCATATAAAGCGCCCCTTCGGGGCGTTTGCGCAAACACTCGAGCAGAAGATGCTCTTGCTGTGACCCTGGAGCCTCATATTGCAGCATGGCATATTTTAAACGAAGGACGTCGTCACTACATATATTTGAAGCCGTGGAGCGCTGAAAAAGATATCGGTATCCGTTTGCTCCATGTGGATACGCTTAAAGATTTTCGTGAAAACGCCATTGCGGCGTGCGTGCGAGAGTGGGGAAGCGTAATCCCGGAACGCATAATTTTGGATTACTTTTCCAAACAAGTTGAGTTTGACTCAAAGTCAGGGCATAAGTTTACGGATTATTCGTGCAGCACTCATCATAAGACGCCCATCGCTGCAGGCGGGGGAAACAAAAAGCGCATATATATCGAGAGAACTCTTCACGATTATATTCATTGGGACTTCAGGCGAACGATTAAGCGCGTCCATCGCTATCTTGAAAGAATCGATCCTGAGCTTTCTCTTCTGAAAACAAAAGAGCTGCAAAAATATCTTTTGGCTAATCCTTGGGCCGTCGATGGATTGACGTACATCCCAAACGTTAAGGTCAGAAATGGCAGAATTCGAATCGGCATCATTTGGCCGAAAGGGATATATTGCATACCGTCGCTCCTGCAATTTAAACAGCAATATGGCGGTATTTATGGCCCGGACGATTGCTCACGCAGAAAACGCGTGCCCCGCACTTCATACGGAAAAGAAGAGGCTGCTCATCCTTAATTATAGCGTCGGCCCCGCAGCTTATGGCTTCTTTTTAATTGCCGTTTCCCGCTTGGAAAATGGGGTAAATGCGCTAAACTCCCTTCCATGAGAATCTTTTCGGGCGCTTTGGGGCTTATTATCCTCGGCCTCGTCCTCGCATTCGCTTTGTCGAACAGACAGGACGTTGTCGTCTCTATGTGGCCTTTCGCCGACTCCATCGAAACGCCTCTCTACGCCGTTGCGCTTGTTCCTTTGGCCTTCGGATTCTTCCTAGGCTGTTTTCAGGGGTGGATCGGCAATCTGCCCCATCGAATCCACGCTCGTAAAGTTCACAAAGAACTGAATTCGTTAAAAACCGAGCTTGGTAAGTTTGGCACACAACACAAACACTAGAGATAGAGGGGCTGTCCATGAGTAATCAACATTCCTGCGCTCTTAACCCCATATTCTGCGCCCTCGATACCTCCGATCTCGCAACGGCCGAGAAACTTGCCGACGCTCTTAAAGACGAAGTCTACGGTTTTAAGGTCGGGCTGGAGTTCTTTCTAGCTCACGGTATTGCCGGATATAACGCTATTGCTTCCAGGGGGTTGCCGATTTTCCTTGATCTTAAACTTCATGATATTCCGAACACTGTTGCCGGCGCCGTTAATTCCCTTCTTCCTTTAAAGCCCGCCTTTATCACTCTTCATACTTCGGGCGGGGCGGCCATGATGCGCGCTGCCGTCGAAGCTGCCGCAAAGGCCGGTTCGGACAGGCCTAAGATTCTTGGCGTAACGGTTTTAACCAGCCTGGATAAAGATGACTTGGCGGCCATTGGACAGGAGGCCGACACCTCAAATCAAGTCATGCGTTTGGGCAAATTGGCGATGGAGTGTGGCGTTGATGGGTGTGTCTGTTCCGCCGAGGAAATTCTTCATATGCGTACGGTGGCGGGTAATAAATTCGTCCTTATGGTTCCGGGCATTCGTCCGTCGTGGGCCGATGCTCACGATCAAAAGCGCACGCTGACGCCGCGTCAGGCCTATGATGCGGGCGCTTCGTTTCTCGTTATTGGAAGGCCGATTACAAAGGCCGTCGATCCTGCCGAAGCGGCGCGCCGGATTGCGGCGGAGTTCGCTTGAGCGTTGACGTTAAAATATGCGGCCTTCGCGACGAAGCTGCCATTGAAGCCGCTGCCTGCGGCGGCGCGCGTTTTCTCGGCTTCGTTTTTGCCCCGGCTTCCCGGCGCTATATCGGTCCCACGTGCGCCGCGTCCTTGATCGGAAAATGCGCGTCGCGCGCCGAAACCGTCGGGCTTTTCGTCGATCCATCCGATGCCGACCTTGAGGGAGTCTTAAAGACAGTTCCTTTAAAGATCGTTCAGCTTCATGGCCTTGAAACGCCCGAAAGGGTTTTGGAGGTCAAGAAACTGACGGGATTGCCCGTTATCAAAGCCGTCGGCATAGGAACTCAAGCGGACATCGCTTTGGCGCAAACATACGAAAATGCCGCCGATTATCTTCTGCTTGACGCTAAGACCTCAAACGGCGTTCCGGCAGGCGGGCAGGGGGCCGCGTTTGACTGGGGCTTGCTGGCTCATACTTCTTTCTCAAAACCGTGGCTCTTGGCCGGAGGGTTGAGCGAGGACAACCTCGAAAACGCTGTCCGGGCAACGCAGGCGCGGATTCTCGATGTTTCTTCGGGCGTTGAGGACAAACAGGGCCAAAAATCTCCCGAAAAAATCAAAGCTTTTCTCGAAAAAGCGCGCTCGCTCGAAACCTGTTGTTAATTTTAACCGAAGACAATATCCTTTCGTTCCTTCCTTGGATGAATCTATGCGCATTTGGGAATTCGAAGATAAGAAAGAGACGCCCTCGGACCTCGTTCGCGAGCAGGACTTTATCATGCGCGTTCGCCGCATGCAGCGCTCCGGCTCTCCCTTTCTTGTCCTGAACTTTATTCTCAATGCTATCGAGCCGCTGGCCAAAAATCAGGATGCCTTGGCGGCCGCTCAGGCCAAGCTGCGTGCTTTTGCGACATCGACAAACGGGTTCTATTTTGAAATGTCGAACGGCGATGCCTTTCTCGTTTGGGAAAATCCGGGCGAGGCGCGCCTGATTGCCTCTCGCGCGACCGATGCCGCTCTGGCGGACTACAAGGCCAACACCAACATCTTCCTTTTAACCTACCGCATGCCCGAGAATTATGCCCTTCTGCGCGAGCGTACGAACGCTTACGTCGAGGACATTCGAGCCAAAACGCCTCCGCAGACCGCTCCGGATAAAATCGACGACAGGGGAGGGCGTTTGACCGCCAAGAACGTCGTCCAAATCGAGGGGCTTATCGCCGAGATGGATATCCGGCGCTATGGGCGCACGCAAAGCATGTATCGTTGCGACGATAAAGGCACCTTTACGCCGTTGGCCGAGGAATATTTCATCAGTTTCGATGAACTGCGCCGCGAACGCTTTCCTAAACTCGAAGTCGCCTATACCGATCATCTCTTCTTCGCCATTTGCGCGCTTATGGACCAAAAACTTCTCGGCGCCATTTCGTCGTCGTTCGCTACAATCGCAGGGCGCAACATCAGGTTTAATTTGTCCATTGCCTCGATCATGGGCGCCGTTTTTGCTCAGTTTGTGCGCGCCGTGCCTAAAGACCAGCGCCACTTAATCGGTTTTGAGCTTCATTCGGGCGATATTCTTCAAGACTTTCCCCTAACGCTCGGCGCTATCGAGGTTTTAAGAAAGGAAAGTTTCAACATCTACTTCGATAACGTCATTCCCAGCATGACGCCTTACATCGATTTCGGCAG
Source organism: uncultured Rhodospirillaceae bacterium (assembly GCA_964446645.1). GTDB lineage: Bacteria > Pseudomonadota > Alphaproteobacteria > UBA9219 > UBA9219 > CAIXLI01. The sequence continues at coordinate 1,846 of CAYUPD010000095.1, read as the reverse complement.
ATTCGACGTGAGCGCCGTCAAAATCAGCGTATCGAAGGACATCGTTTCCCAGCTCTCTGTTCCCTCAATTCGCAAGGGGCTGGAACGCTTGCCTAAAGACAAGATCATTTTCAACCATTGCGACAACGAGCGCGCGCTTAACGTCGGCCGCGAGTTAGGCGTTTCCGTCTTTCAGGGATGGCTTATTGACGACTTGGCTGCCCAGAAAAAGGCCTGATTCTCTCCGCTTTTATACGGTATTGCCGTCGTTTCCTCTCTTGCCAGAAGAAACGCAGGAGGCTAGACTTTTCAATGATATAGCTTTTTATTCCTCCTCCTTTTGAGACTTTTTTCATGAAAGAACTGACCAAGGCGATGAGCCGCCGTTTCCACGATGTCCGTTATGCGACGCGCTGGTTTTCGGGCGATGCCATCGATATCGGCGCGGGCGACGATCCGCTGACCAATTTGAGGCCATTTTTCCCGCTCTTGAAGAAGATCGATTGCTGCGACAAAGACGACGGCGATGCCATGCTTATGGACTGGATATCGGACGAGTCGTACGACACTGTCCATGCCAGCAATTGCCTTGAGCATTTGATGGATCCTTTCTTGGCTCTTAAAAACTGGCTGCGGATTTGCCGACGCGGCGGCCATGTCGTTGTAACAATCCCGGACGAAGACCTGTATGAGCAGGGCGTTTTCCCCTCGACCTTTAATTCCGACCATAAATGGACTTTCACCATCGGTAAGTCGAAAAGCTGGAGCTCTCGTTCGGTCAATGTCATTCAGCTTTTGGGGCAGGTCGTCGATCAGGCGCGCATTCTCAAGATCGAACTTCTGGACCTCGGCTATATTTACGGCATGCCGCGCATGGACCAGTCGCGGGGGCTTCTGGCGGAGTCGTCGATCGAATTTGTTCTCGAGAAAATATGATGGAAGTCATCGGCTCTCCCGCAAAAAGAAAGACCATCATGATTTGCCAGCCCTTCGGGATCGGCGATCTGCTGTTCATCCAGAAAATCATTCTGCATTACGCGAGCAAGGGCTTTAACGTCGTAACCCCCATCTGGGAAGGGGTCTCTTGGATGCGCCATTACCTCGCGCCGCACCAGAACGTCGAGTATCCGCTTGTCAAGGTGGCTCCGGACGGCGTCGTCAGCGGCGATTTTAAATTTGCCGAGCCGTTTTTCAGGCTCAGCGACGCGGCAGGGCCTAACGGCGATGTATCGACCGGAACCTTCAAGACGCCTCTTCTTTATAACGGCGGCGACGAGGAAAACGGATTCATCTTCCTCGCGCTCGGATCGAGCTATATGTGGCTTAACGACAAGGTTATGCCGTCCAAGTATCGGTTTTGCGAACTCGATTTTAAAGACTGGACGCGCTACGTTCATTTGAAGCGGCGCATGTCCGTCGAAAAAGAGCTCTACTACGACATATTAGGCCTTAAAGACGACTCTCGTTATACGCTCGTCAACGAGGAATGCAGCAGCCATAAACTCGCTTTCGACGTTCCGGGCAATGTCGTGCGGTTGCGCCGCGTGGACGGCTTCACGCTCTTCGACTGGCTTTATGTTCTCGAAAAAGCTTCTCAGGTCGTTACCATCGACACTTCGCTCGTTCTGTTGGCTGAAATTCTGAAAATCGCCGCGCCCCTTACCATGGTTTCCCGCTACGACCCGCCGAGTTTCGACAGCGTCAGCGAAATTCTTTCCCTCAAATGGAATTTTGTTCCTACCGCAGCCGAGCTTAAAATCGCTCCCGCATAGTTAAAGGATCCTCCCTCATGGACGCCGCTCCGAAGAAAAAACTCTGCATGATTTGCCAGCCTCACGGCATCGGCGATATTCTTTTTGTCCAGAAA
>CAYUPD010000094.1:4813-5827 GCA_964446645.1 uncultured Rhodospirillaceae bacterium | reverse complement strand
CGGCAAAGCCGTTCCACTCTTCGGAGACCGCGCCGACGGCAGCGGCGAGCTTGGCGGCACTGGCCAGCACGGCCGCACCTTCGGCACCGACGAGCGCACCCTGACCGATGATGATCAGCGGGTTCTTCGCGGCCTTCAGCTTCTCGACGATCTCGGCCGGAAACCTCTTCACCTTCCTTAAAAACGACAGCAAATGCGCAATGTCCGCCTCGGGCGACTCCGTCCCGATATACCGCGCCATCTGATGAGAGAGTTTTTTGCTGCGCACGATCCCTCAGACTATTCCGACCCGCGTCACCGTCATGGTTTGGTTATGCAGGCACGGCTTCCGGTCGTTTTGCACGCTCGGGCATATTTCGCCGTACGAATAAAATCCCGTCAGCACGGACTTCGGCCCAAACGCCGCTTTTACCGCCTCGACCTCTTCGTCCACATCGTGCCCCATCACCAGTTTCCTCCCTACGCAACTGATGAGCACCCCAAGACACGGTTTTCCGGCCATGCCCGGCGAACACGCCTGCGCGCTCGCTTGCTGCGCCCCCTTAATCAACCCTTCCGTCTTCGCGTGCATCAGCCTCACCGTGCTGCCTTCGGGCATATCGCCCGCCAAAACCAGACTCCCTTCTTTCTCGTCCACGCTCAAAATCGTGCGGATCAGGCCGCCCGACGCCGCGTCCTCTCCGCCGACGGCTATTCCTTCCTTGAGCATGCACAAAGGATACAAAAGCCCCGACGACGGCAGCTCCTTCGCTTTCTCGCCCAAATATTCCTTATAGAGCTGAAGCGCCGGTTTGCCGTCCAACTCATACAGCACGTTGCTCACCGCCCGCGTCACCCTCCTCTCGAGGCCGAACGGTTCCCATCCTCCGGCCGACCCGTACGAGATTTTTATTTCGCCCCCCTTAAAACCGAGGGCTACCGCCGTATCCGTCGAGACCGTATCGTTGATCAGCGTATACGTCTTTTGAAAACGGGGACCGTCGCCAGCCAATCCTCCCGTCACGATAATCTCGG
>CAYUPD010000094.1:0-4803 GCA_964446645.1 uncultured Rhodospirillaceae bacterium | reverse complement strand
GCCGCCAACCCGTTGGACAGCGCGCTTCCGTTCACCGCCAATCCGGGAGCCAGAACAAAAACCGAGTCAATCGCGTTCGCTCCCAAAATGCTTCCCAGCGCGTAGCCCGCCGAAAACGAACTCTCGGCCTTGCCGATCTTTGCCGTCGCCGAAAACACGCGGCTGTCGCCCGTCGCCAGCCCCGTTATGACCAGCGTATCGTCGTATACCGCAGGCGCATCCACAATCTCGCCCGCGCTCGAACATCCGATGACGAGGGCTTCGGGAAATACCTGTTTAAGCTTCTTGCCGAGTTGAAAATCCTCAAAATACTTCGTGCCTCCGAAGACCAAAACGATCCGAGGCCCCATTTGAGCCACCTCCGCCAAAATCGCCGGATCGACCTCTCCTTTTATATGCGCTTGCCGAACGTCCATCTCGCCCTCCCCGCTATTTCCGCGCAATTGCCGCTACCGATTTTGCGCGATGATGATTTGGCATTGGCGGCCGTCCACCATAAAGGGTTGAACCAATTTCTCGACCTGCTCGTACTTTTCGACGATGTCCCTTTTCTTCGAGGAAACCGTCGGCAAATCCATTGCCAGATGGTATCCCGACTTGTTCATCGCCGTCTTGAATAACCCAAAAATCATGTTTGCGATCTCGGCCGCCGCGTCGTCAATCATCTCCTGATCGGTTGCCCCCTTCGGATTGTATTGGCCGAGAATCTTTACCAGCATATCCCTGTTGAATGCGGCGATAAACGTGCCGTATGTCACGCTTTCCTGCTTCAATGCGATTTGACAAACCTCGTACGCGTCGATTTCAAGCGGTACGCTCCGGCCCACGCTCCACGTTTCGGGGTGAATGTTTATTTGAAACGTATCCTTCAACGTCTCGCTGATGGCCCGCTGCAAGAACGCCGCTAAACGGTCGTTGAGATTTAAAAATCCTCCCTCAGCCATGCACACCCGCCTCGTTTTTGGTTTTCCATTCCATTACGTCCTTCAGCTTTTGAAGCAGAAGCTCCGGCTTAAACGGTTTTGTGATGTAGGCGGTCGCTCCGGCCTCCAACGCCTTAAGAACGTTTTCCTCTTCCGACTCCGACGACAACATCACGACAGCCATGTTTTGCAGAACGTTATGGGCTTTGCAGATTGCCAACACGTCCAGGCCGTTCGTCCCCGGCATCGTCCAATCCAAAAAGACAATGCCATACGGCTCGCCGGAAGATGCCGCGTTTCGTATCTTTTCAATGGCTTCGGAACCGTCTGCGGCCTCATCGACGTCCACGGCGCCGAGCTTCTTTAGTTCCGCCATCACGACACGGCGAATCAACGAGTGATCATCCACAATCAAAAATCTACAATGAACTAAGTCCATGGTTTCTTTTCTTTTTGTTCATGCCTTTTTGTCCACGCCCTCAAAAACCGCGCTCGATGGGCTGAAAACGCAGCAGATTTTGCTTAAGCCACAGAGATTACTTATCGGTTAAAGGGCCTTAATACGAGGCTATGCTTTGACAGGCTTTTCTCGATTTGCGCGAGTTTATCCCAAACCAACTTATGATTTACTCTCGACTCTTTCTCCTTTGTCTCAAAAGCGTCTGCGAGCCTTTCTCAATCAAGAGTTGTTTTCTCCAAATACCGCACCTTCGTTTAACTATGCCTTAACCCCGGCGGCCCAATCATCAAAAACGGTTTTTTGGAATTACTTGCGATGCGGCGTCATCTTTTCTTCTTTTTGTTATGTGCGGCTTTTCCTCTGCCGTCCTTCGCCGCTTGCTTTCCGAACGCTCAAAATTGCATCGGCCAGCCCTGCGCGACTCCCGGCCAGACGGTCATGGACTTCGACAAGCAGAATCTCATTGCCTGCCTGTGTGACGGGGCCTGCCTGTCCGGAAATTACAAGTGGAAAGCCATGACCAGCGTCGACGTCTCTTGTCCGGCCAATCAGGCCATGACGGGCTTCGTTAATGGCAAGCCCGTTTGCAGCATGACCCTTGTCGATGCGGTCGCGACATGTCCTTCCGGACAAATCATCACGAGCATCAACAACGGCCAAGTTCAATGCACACAGCCGGGAAAGGTTTGCAACGGTTGGTGCGTTCCTTACAACAACATGGTGGATCCCGGTTATTACAGGCAGGTATTGAGGTGCTGGTGATGCGACCATGTAAAAAGCGTTTTTTACGCCTCTTTGTTTTGTCGCTTTTGGCAAGCGCTCTCTTTTCCGTTTCCGCCTTTGCCGCCTGTTATCCCGAAAAGCAGAACTGCGTCGGACAGCCCTGCGCTTCGATCGGCCAAACTACGATGGATTTCAATAAGCAGACGCTTATTGCCTGCATGTGCGCCGGTTCTTGCTTGAGCGGCAATCTCAAATGGAAGGCCATGGGAATCGGAAACAAGACCTGTCCGTCCAATCAGGTTCTTACGGGGCTGACCGACGACGGACAATGGACGTGTTCTCCTTCGGCCAATCCTGCCGTTTCTTGTCCCAGCGGCATAAAGGGGTTCAATTCCAGTGGACAGGCTTTGTGCGCGCCTTAATCTTTTTGACCGACGGCGCGTCGAAATTCAGGAGGCTTTATATGCGTTTTGTCCCTCTTTCGATCCTCGGCTTTGTTCTCGCGACGCTCCCCTCTTTCGGCTGGGCGGCCTGCGCTCCCGGCACTCAGGTTTGCGTCGGCCAATCGTGCGAGGTTCCCGGTCAAACGGTTATGGATTTCGACAAAAGAAATCTTATCGCCTGCCTGTGCGACGGCGCGTGCCAAGGGGGCAACTTCAAATGGAAGGCCATGACGGCTTCGGGCAAAACGTGTCCGGCCGGCCAAGTTATGACCGGCTTTGCGGGCGGACTCCCTGTTTGCTCGGCGATTGTCTATACGGCTTTCTCTTGCCCCACAGGAGAAGTCCTGACAGGCATCGGCAATGGGCAGGTGCGCTGCGGCCCGCCTCCGGCATCATGCGGAGGATGGTGCTGTCCCGGCAACAATATGGTCGCTACCGATTATTATACGCAGGTTCTTGGCGCAGGCGCCTACGGAAGCGGCACGATGGGCAAGGGCTGGTATAATTGGTAGCGAAAATATAGAACCGGCCCTGCTTCGCTAAAGCTTCGCAGGGCCTTTTTTGCTGACGCAAAAAATGGGGCGATCGACGAAACTCGAACTCGCGACAACTCGGACCACAACACAAGGCCTTGCTCTACCAAGAGGAGCTGGCCCGGCGCTACTTCTATTATTACACGCAAAAAATGGGGCGATCGACGAGACTCGAACTCGCGACAACTCGGACCACAACCGAGGGCTCTACCAACTGAGCTACGACCGCCATAAGTTTTTTCGGAGACTTCTCTCCCTATATATACACAAAGCCGCCATCCTTTTAAAGCTCAGGAAGGCGGCTAACACCTCTTTTTTTATCCGGTTTGTCTTTGGCGAATCTTCTTGCATCGACAACCGTACAGCTATGTTCTCTTATCAAAACTTTGCAAATTTGTCAAGAGGTTAGACTTATGCCAAGCTCGCTTTCGTCAGCTTTTTCCTCTTTTCTTGGGGCGCTTGCCATGGCCAAAAAGAACTCCCTTTCCGAACTTCTCAAAAAAACCAACGCTTCCTATGTCGATCTCCGGTTCACCGACCTTCGCGGCAAGCTTCAGCATGTCACGCATCACGTCAACACGATTGACGACGACGCGCTCGCTCACGGCCTCATGTTCGACGCCTCCTCCATCGCCGGATGGAAAGCCATCAACGAATCCGACATGATCCTCATGCCGGACCCGGATACGGCCGTCCTCGATCCTTTTTACAGCGACCCTACGCTTATCGTCTCCTGCGACGTTCACGATCCTGCGACGGGCAAGCCCTACGCCCTCTGCCCGCGCTCCGTCGCTAAAAAAGCCGAGGCTTTTCTCAAATCCTCGGGAGCGGGTTCCGAGGCTTTCTTCGGCCCCGAGGTCGAGTTTTTTATTTTCGACTACGTCCGCTTCTCGACGGATTCAACCGATTGTTTTTTCAAGCTCGGATCGACTGAAGGCTCTTCAAACTGCGGCTGCGATTGTTCTCAGGGCAACGTCATGGGGCACCGTCCGCGCACCAAGGGAGGTTACTTCCCCGTCAATCCCGTGGATAGCGCGCAGGACATCCGCACCAAGATGATCTCGACGATCAGCCGAATGGGCGTTGCCGTCGAAAAGCATCATCACGAGGTCGCCGTCGCCCAGCACGAACTGGGCATCAAATTCGCGACGCTTTTGAAATCCGCCGACAATACCCAGATTCTCAAATACGCCGCTCATAACGTCGCCGCCGCTTACGGAAAAACGGTCACCTTCATGCCGAAGCCCGTCTTCGGCGACAACGGCTCGGGCATGCACGTTCATCAGTCTCTCTGGAAGAACGGGGCTCCCCTCTTTGCCGGGAAGGATTACGCGGGCCTTTCGAAAACCGCCCTCTATTACATCGGCGGCATCATCAAGCACGCCAAGGCCCTCAACGCCATCACCAATCCGGCCACCAACAGCTATAAGCGCCTTGTTCCCGGCTACGAGGCTCCCGTCCTTCTCGCCTACTCGGCCCGCAACCGCTCGGCCGCCTGCCGCATTCCTTTTGTGGACGGCCCCAACGGCAAACGCGTCGAGGTTCGCTTTCCGGACCCGCTCGCGAATCCCTATCTCGCATTTGCCGCGATGCTCATGGCGGGTCTCGACGGCATTAAAAATAAAATCCATCCGGGCGAACCTTCCGAAGAAGATCTCTTTCATCTTCCTCCCAAAGAGCTGGCCAAGATACCGACCGTTTGCGGTTCGCTCGAGGAAGCC
>CAYUPD010000093.1:0-5847 GCA_964446645.1 uncultured Rhodospirillaceae bacterium | reverse complement strand
CATGCTTATCAGCATGACCGCCACAACGCGCTTGAGTTCTTGCTCGCGGTTATCATATGCCAACCTGAAATCGTCGATGACGATTTGACCCGCCTTGCCACGAGAGCGACCGTTCTTCCTTATTGCACGGACGCCGTTATGCGGAACTATTATCAGATATATTTAAACGGCGGCGGCGGGCTTCCACTCGAAAAACTGGTCGAAATCGAAAGATCGACCATGCATGCGCGCGATATGTTGGCGATGATGATCGATATTAATCCGGATATGGCCAAAGTTGCTTTAGCGGAAATTGCCCGGACTGAGCCCGATATCGAGACTTTTCCGTTCGAGAGATATGGCCACGGGCGCGTGCGTCCTGCGCCCTCTATGGCCATGAATCTGGCGCGCGAAACGATTGCTGAGGCGGCAAGGAAGGCCAGTATTAATCTGAAAAGACGAAGCCTGATCGCGAATCATCATCGTATTTAAGGAACAAAACAATGAGCGAAGACGGACAAGGGGGAAGCCGGATTTCGGAGCTTTTTGCTCTCGGCGAAGCCGCCTATAGATATCGTTGGGTTCCACCCCAAGACGACGCCGAGCGGCAAGAAGACGCTCTTGCCAAGGCGGCGTTTATCGAAAGCATCCAATCCGTGCCCCGGAAGGTCAAAGCGAGCCCGTTTGTGGAAAACGCCGATTTTGCCGCCAACCTTATGAGAGTCGCCGTTACATTCGGCGACGCGGGCGACATGGGCGAAGTTCCCCTTGCCGCAGGGCGCGCGTTAAGCGAACTCGGTGAGAAATATCCGCATATGGTCGGCCCCGCGATGCTTTACCTGAAGCGCAAAATCAAGGGCGGCCAAGCTTGGGGAAAGCACGCTCAACCTCAGGCGCATATAGACCGAGACTATGCTTTGGAAATCGCCGGGTGGGCTTTTACGGGGACTCTCGAATGGCTCGATTCCGAATGGCTTCGCCTTGTCGCGGAGGCCGGGATATTACCCTATGCTTTCGACGCCGTCGTTGCCGATAATATCCTTTTCGACCTGAAAAAACAGGAACCGCCCGAACCGGATTATTTCGTCGGCCTGTATTCCGCGAAAGCGCTCGAAACTCTCGGGACGATCATTTTTTTAAAGCCCGAGATGGACGAAGAAGTCGATGTCTATCTTGAAAAGGCCAGAAAGCAAGCTATCCGGAAGTGCCACAGGAAAATCGTTCCTGTCGTCGATGCGGCGGTGGAATTGGCCAACGTCGAGATATACCAAGCTTTCGAAAGAACGTCTTTTGCAAAACATCGGGATGTCGCAGACGCTATTATGAAATCGTCTCCGGACAACCTGATTTTGTGATAAAAACTTACGCGCGCTCGCCTTTTAAATTATTCGGCTGGGATTCCGTGATCGTCACCGCGATTTCTTTTCCGTTCAGCTCTTCGCGCCCGGCTTTTCCCGCCTCGATAAACGTCGGCTGCAAATAAGGCGTGCGGCCAAAAACCTGTCCCTCGTGTTCGCCGTTGTCGTCGAACAATACCGGCAGCGTCTTGCCGACCATGCTCGCGTTAAACGCCGTTTGCTGCTCTTTTAAAAGCGCCTGTAGTTCTTGCAGGCGCGCGTCCATGACGGCATCGGGTATCTGATCGCTCATCTCGGCCGCGGGCGTGCCGGGACGGCGGCTGTATTTAAACGAAAACGCCTGCGCAAAGCCTATATCGCGTACAAGCTTCATCGTTGCCGCAAAGTCGGCGTCCGTTTCTCCCGGAAAGCCGACGATAAAATCCGAGGACAGCGCTATATCGGGACGCGCTTCGCGCAATTTTCCGATCAGGCGGCGGTAGTCGCCGCCCGTGTGCTTGCGGTTCATCGCCTTCAAGACCGAATCCGAGCCGCTTTGCACGGGTAAATGCAAAAACGGCATCAATTTCGGGATATCGCGGTAGGCCGCAATTAAATCGTCGCTCATATCGCAGGGGTGCGACGTCATCGTGCGCAGGCGAAGCAAGCCCGGAATCTCGGCCAAGCTATAAAGCAAACGCGCAAGAGTCCACGTTTCTCCGTTTTTATCCTCGCCGTGATAGGCGTTGACGTTTTGCCCCAAGACCGTGATCTCTTTTGCGCCGCAGGCAACAAGAGTTTCGGCTTCGGCAAGGACGGCCTTAACGATGCGCGAGTATTCGGCTCCCCGCGTGTACGGCACGACGCAGTATGCGCAAAACTTGTCGCATCCTTCTTGTATCGCCAAAAACGCGCTGACGCCGCTTGCCACAGGCTGAGGCAGAAAATCGAATTTCGGCTCTGCCGAAAAGTCGGTGTCGAGAACGAAGCCTTCCTTGCGCGCAAGCCGGGCCAGCATGTCGGGTAATTTGTGATACGCTTGCGGCCCGAACACAAGATCGATCCAAGGCATCCGGCGCTGGATTTCCGCGCCTTCGGCTTGCGCGACGCATCCCGCGACCGCCACGATCATGCGTTCGCCCTTTGCGGCCTTCGCTTGCTGAAACGGGCGCAGACGCCCCAAATCCGAAAAAAGCTTCTCCGTCGCTTTCTCGCGAATGTGGCAGGTGTTGAATATGACCAGGTCCGCGTCTTCGGCGCTTTCCGTCCGGGCGTAACCCAACGGCGCCAGAACATCCGCCATGCGGCCCGAGTCATAGACGTTCATCTGGCAGCCAAAACTACGGATGTGGACTTTCTTGCTCATTTATCCGCCGAACAGGCTTTGGTAGATGCCGTAAAGACCGAAGAGAACGAAAACCGCCGCAGAAACGCGCTTGACCGTTTTTTCGGGAATGTATTTTTTAAGCGCGACTCCGGCGCCAATTCCGATCGCGTCCGCCACGACCATGCCAAGCGTCGTTCCCATCAGCACGTTGTAGGCGTTCTGGTATTGGACCGCGAGGCTGATCGTCGCAAGCTGCGTCTTGTCTCCCATCTCGGCGAGAAAAAAGGCGATGGCTACCGTCGCCAAGGGGCCGTAACGACTTTCTTTCTTGTCTTCGCCTTCAAGCGTGTCGGCATGCAAAAGCCAGAAGCCAAAAACGATGAAAGAAATCGCCGCAACCAGCGAAATGACGTTAAACGGAATGAGAACCGTCAAAAACCGTCCGAACAAAACGGCCATGCCGTGATTGACGACCGTCGCCAGAAAAACCGCGAGCAGAACCTTTTTGGCGTCATACCGCGCGGCAAACGCCATCGCCAGAAGCTGGGTCTTATCGCCCATTTCGGCCAAAACGACGAAGATAAATGAGGTTAAAAATGCTTCCATGAATTAAATACTGGAGCCGCGCCGCGCCAAAGATTCTTTTATCCCCCGATCGACGGCTTCTTGGCAAGCGGCGGCCAAATCCTTGCGGTTAGGGTAGTCGGTTATGGTCAACGCCGGATGAAAAACGACATCGACGACAAACGAGCTATGCCGGAAAACGTTCCACAAATGCGGAACCATAACCATATCTCCGCACCACGCGTATTCGGTGCGCTCCTCGCGCAGCATCGGAAACCCGTCGATCTCCGTGCACGTCACCGAAACCGGCTGCACCGTGAGCGGCACGTCTCCCATCGAGCTCTCGGCAATGCTGAACAGCGTGCTTTTGAAGGGCAGGGCCGACAAACCCTCCGACGATGTGCCTTCCGGGAATAAGACCAGATTTTGTCCCTTCGCCAGATGATTTTGCAACTGTGTCCGCTGCTCGGCCGCGCACGCCGCGCGACGCTCAATGAAAACGGTGTTTTGAATTCTGGCAAGGAGGCCGAACAGGGGCCAATCGGCAACCTCGGCCTTCGCGACAAAACTCGTCGGCAAAAGCGCCCCGAGAACGGGTATGTCGAGATACGACGTATGGTTGGATGCGAACAATATGGGCGTAGCGGGCGACGGCGTGCCGCTTACATGCACGGAGATGCCCAGCAACTTGAGCAGTAAACGGTGAAAAAACTGCGGAATTCTGTACGGCGTTTCCGGATACCGACGCTTGAAAAATAGCGCGACCGGAATCAAAACAACCAGCAAAAGGAAAAAGATCAGCACCTTAATCGTGCCGACGATTATGCCTACGAGGATGTCCGCTTCTTTCATGCGCTGTTTGTGGCACGAAACGGCATGCAAAATCAATCCGGAAGGACGATTTCGGCCGTATCGCCCAGATTATAGTGTTTTTTATACCGGCGGGTCATCAGATCCGTCTTAACGATGATGCAAATGTCCGTCGTGTTAAATTGATAATCGATCACCGCTCCGTCGCCCACAAAGCCTCCCACCCGGATGTAGCCCTTAATCAGCGGCGGCAGGCTGTTGTTGCCTCCGCGCGGGTCGAGCTTCAACTCGTCGAACGCCGTGTTAGGGTCGAACGCTTCGCGCGGCAGAAGCTTCATGTCCACGTAGCGTTCGGGCAGGGCTTTCGTGCGCAGGGCCGGCGGCGCAAGGTGGTGATGGTAAAGATACGAAAGAGGAATTTTAAGGGCCGCCGGATCCGTTCCCGGCAGACTCGCGCAGCCGAACATCAGCGCGACGTTGTGCCGCGCCACGTACAACCCCAAACCCCGCCACAACAATTGCATCACGGCACCGGTGCGGTATTCGGAATCGATGCACGAACGCCCCAGCTCCAAAATCTCGCCAGGATACGACACAAGCCGCGAGATATCGTATTCGGAGCTCGAATAAAAACCGCCGCACTTGTCGGCGGCGTTCCTTCGAATCAAACGATAAGTTCCAATCACCGAATTCTTGCTCTTTCGCATGTGATCGATCAGGAGAAGATGGTCGCAATGCTCGTCGAACTTGTCGAAATCGCGCTTCTCGGCGGCCATTTCGGGAGACGGCTTGGCCCCCATTTCTTCATAAAACGTCTTGTACCGGAGTTGTTGCACGCTCTCGACGTCGCCGGACGTCCGCGCCAGGCGAACCTCCAGACTTCCGAGGCGAAGACCGGGATCGGGGCTTTTCGCAAGCGTATGCAAAGTCGCAGCCATAGGCTTCCTTTCACGATTGTTGGAAGATTGGGGTCTAGAACCTAAGTTGCGAGATATATTGGAACATCTCTTACAAAACCGGCCGAATCCTTGTGAATCAATTTATATCATGAATGCGTTTCCGGTTTTTCAAAAAACGTGGATACCGACATGGTATTTATTCATCTCATTGTAAATAAACAATAATTGTTTGTGCCGGATCGCGGCTAAACCCGGCTTTTTTTATCCCAACGCCTTCATTTTGCCGTTAAGGTGTCGTTAGTTGGCCCCTGTTTCGGCTTCTTCCGTCCGGGAAGGGGCTTTTGTTAAGAGGTTTTTCCATGCCCCAGACCATCGCTCTTGTCGACGACGACCGCAATATCCTGACTTCCGTGCAGATTATGCTCGAGGCCGAAGGGTTCGAGGTGCGCACGTTCGCCGACGGCGACGAGGCCCTGCGCGGTTTGTCCCAGCGCCCCGTCGATCTTGCCATTCTCGACATCAAAATGCCGCGCCTTAACGGCATGGAGCTTTTGCAGCGCCTCAAGCAAAACACCCTGACCGCTTCCATGCCCGTCATCTTTTTGACCTCGAAGGACGAAGAGGTCGATGAGATCATGGGCCTTCGCATGGGCGCCGACGACTATATCAAGAAACCCTTTTCGCAGCGTCTTTTGATCGAGCGCGTCCGCTCCATCCTCCGCCGCGAGGCCGCCCGCCGCCAGCCCGCTTCGGCCGATCCCGGCTCAACCTTCGTTCGCGGCGAGTTGGCCCTCGACAGCGCCCGGCACGTGTGCTTGTGGAAGGGGAAATCCGTCGATCTCACCGTCACCGAGTTTATGCTCGTCAAAACCCTTGCTCAGCATCCGGGCCACGTCAAAAACCGCGATCAGCTTATGGACGCGGCTTACGG
>CAYUPD010000092.1:0-5988 GCA_964446645.1 uncultured Rhodospirillaceae bacterium | reverse complement strand
GCCCTGGTCTTCCTGCGGCGCCAGCTCGGACTTCGACATCGCATACAGGAAATAGATGCTCCCCAATATCAACGCCGCAAACGCCATCGTCACCGGCATATAATTGAGGCTTCCATCCAGAAAATGCTGGTACTTCGTGTGAAGCTTGTCGAACGCCTTGTCCAGATAGACGACGATATGCCTCTCCCACCCTTTGCCTTCCGGATCGTACGGCTTGAAAAGCTTGCTGCACAGCATGGGACTTAACGTCAACGCCACAATCGTCGATATCACCACCGCGCCCACCAGCGTAAACGCGAATTCCGTAAATAACGCCCCCGTCAGCCCGCTCTGAAAACCTATCGGCACGTACACCGCGACCAACACCACCATCATCGCGATAATCGGCCCGCCTAACTCCCGCGCCGCCGCTATCGACGCGTCGAACGGGGACGCTCCTTCTTCGATATGCCGGTTGACGTTCTCGACCACGATGATCGCGTCGTCCACCACAAGCCCAATCGCCAGCACCAACGCCAACAGCGTCAACAGGTTGATCGAAAAACCCATCACCATGATGAAAATAAACGCGCCGATCAAAGACAACGGTATCGCTACGATCGGCACAAGAACCGAGCGCGGCGACCCCAAAAACATGAAGACCACAAACGCGACGATAAACACCGCCTCAACCAACGAGCTTTCGACCTCCTCAATCGAGCTCGTCACGAATTTGCTCGAGTCGTACGCAACGTCCGCCCGCATCCCGTGCGGCAACTGCGCCTCGATATCGGGGATCAGCTCTTTGACCTTGCCCAACACCTCCAGCAAATTCGCCGACGGCGCTATCTGAATCCCGATAAACACCGCGTTCTTGCCGTCAATGCTCACCCGCGTCTCGTAGTCGTCCGCGCCTAACGTCACGTTCGCCACGTCCTTGAGCCGCACAATCGCTCCGTCCTTCTCCTTCACAATCAGATTTTTGAACTCTTCGAGCGAATGAATCTCCGTCGCCGCGTTAAGGCTCACCTGCACCATTTGCCCTTTGGTGTTTCCTAGCCCCGATATGTAGTTGTTCGCCGCCAACGCCGCGCTCACGTCCGTCGCCGTCAGCCCAAACGCCGCCATCTTTTCGGGGTTGAGCCACGCACGCAATGCGAATTTCTCTCCCCCCATCACTTCGGCCGTCTGCACGCCTTCGACCGCCTGAATCCTCGGCTGCACCACGCGCACAAGATAATCCGTGATGCTGTTGCGCGGCAAAACGTCGCTGCTGAACGCCAGATACATCGCCTCGATCGTCTGGCCCGTCTCAATCGTCAACACGGGCTCTTGCGCCTGCTCGGGCAACTGATTGCGCACCGACGTGATTTTCGAGTTTATCTCGGTCAGCGCCTTGTTCGCGTCGTAGTTAAGCCTCAATACCACCGATATCGTGCTCGACCCCATCGTGCTCGTCGAGGTCATGTAATCGATCCCGTTCGCCTGCGCGATCGCGTTCTCAAGCGGCGTCGTTATAAATCCCGCTATCGTGTTCGAATCCGCTCCGTAGTACGTCGTCGATACCGTTATCGTCGAGTTCTCCGTCCGCGGATACTGCAATATCGGCAGCGAAAACAGCGCCTTCAGCCCGATCACGAGGATCATCAGGCTGACCACTGTCGCCAAAACCGGGCGCCGTATGAAAAGATCGGTAAAATGCATGGCTTTTGAAATACCTTATCTGTCCGCCGGTTTCGGATTCGGATCGTTCTTCGGCTGAAGCTCGTTGTTGACATCCAGCGGCGTCCCGTTCCGCAGCTTCAACTGCCCCGCCGTCACGACCTCGTCGCCTTCCTTGACGCCCGACACGACCGCAACCTGATCGCCGCGCGACGGCCCCAGCGTCACAAACGTTTGGATCGCCACAAGGCTTCCCTTGTCGTTCTTCGTCGCCACGTACACCGTGTTTCCGTACGAGTTATACGTCACCGCCGTTTGCGGCAGCGTTATCTTCTTGACCGGCTCGCCCGTCGTCACCGCTATGTGCGCAAACATCCCCGGCAAAAGCTTCCGATCCGGGTTCTTCAGCGTCGCCCGAACCTGCACGTTCCGCGTCTCTTCGCTTACCTTCGCGTTGACCGCCGATATTTCTCCTTCGAACAACTGCCCGGCATACGCATCCGACGTCGCAACCACTTTTTGTCCCATCAAAAGCTTCGGCATATCCTGCTCGGGCACGTTAAAATCCAGATAAATCGGGTCGAGCTGTTGCAACGTCACGACGACCGCACCCGCTCCCAGAAATTGCCCAAGGTCCACTTGCCGGATGCCGAGATGCCCTTTGAACGGCGCTCGAATCGTTTTCTTATCCACCATCGCCTTCTGCGCATCCACCTGCGCCTTCGCGCCGTCCAACGCCGCTTTGTCCCCGTCCACCGCCGCCTGGCTGATCGCCTGACTCTTGATCTGCTTCAGATCCCGCTCGTACGTCACTTGCGCCAACTTCGCCGACGCCTCCAACGCCCGCAGCTTCGCCACATCGTCCGCGTCCCTCAACCTCACCAGCGCCGCTCCGGCCTCTACGTCCGCTCCGGAATCAAACGTGATCTCGTCCACAATCCCCGAAGCCTCCGCCGACAAATCCGCTCCGTTAATCGCACGTAGCGTCCCTACCGCCGAAACCTCTTGCGGCCAGTCCTCCATCGACGCCTTCATCGTCGACACCGTTTGCGCAGGCTGCGCCTGCGTCGCCAGCGCCTTCTTCATCCCCTGCGCCATCATGTATTTAAACCCGATCATGCCGCCGACGACCAGCCCTACCGCTACCAGCATTATTATCAAACGCTTAATCATTGGAAACCTTTCTCGATAAATTGGAGGTCGATAACGGCGCCGCTTCTTCTCCAGCCCCGCTCTCCGGCACAACCGGCGCCGCTTCTGCCGCCGCCGCTTTGTCGTTCCACCAGCCGCCGCCCAACGCCGCCAGCAACGCCGCCGTATCCGCATAACGCTGCGCCAACGCTTTCGCCGACGCCGCCTTGGCCCTATACAGGCCTTGCTGCGCCGTCAGCAATTCCGCCTTCCCCACCGCGCCCGCGCTGAACTGCGTTTGGGTCAGCTTCACGCTTTCCTGAGCCGCGTTTTCAGCGTCGCGGCTCGACTTGTAACTCTTCGCATCGGATTGCAACGCATGCAGCGCATCCGCCACTTCTTGAAACGCTCCGATCGCCGTCTTCTTATACTGCGCCGCCGCCATGTCGTATGCGTCGCGCGCCGCTTGCTCTTTGTTCGCCAGCGATCCCGCGTCAAACAGCGACTGCGCCGCGCTCGCCCCAAAATCCCAAAAACCGAATCCCGGCGTCAGCAGATTTTTGAATATCTTCGCCATCGTTCCGATATCCGCCGACAGGGAAATCTTCGGCAGCCGCGCCGCCTGCGCCACGCCTATCGCCGCGCTCGCCGCCCTTAAACTCGCCTCGGCCGCGCGCACGTCAGGCCGCTGCTCGACCAGCTTCGACGGCACCGACATCGGCACCTTCTGCGGCAAATTAAACCCGGAAAGCCTGAACTCTCCCTCAACCTGCTGCACGGGCATTTGCCCCACAAGCGCCGACAAAGCGTGCCTTATCACCGCCAACTGATGTTGCAACGGCGGCAACGCCCCTTCCGCCGACGCCAGCGCCTCGTCCTGCGCGACAACCGCGCCCTTCGGCACCGCCCCCGTCGCCAAACGCAACTTCACAAGCTCCACAATCTGCTTTTGCGCGTCCAATACCGCCTCGGCCGACGCAATTTGTTCGCGCAGGCCCGCTTCGGCCATCGCCAGCGTCACCACGTTCGATGTCAGCGCCAGATACGCCGCTTCCCTCTCGTACTGCGCCGCGTCCGCCTCGGCTTCCAATCTTTCGACGTTGCGCCGCGTGCCGCCCCACAAATCCAGATCGTACGACACCCCGACCGACGCGCTGTGCAGCGTATAGATCGACCGCGCCCCCGCGCCGTAATCCTTCGACGTCCGCGACCGCTGCGACGAAAATGTTCCCGAAGCCGCCGGGAAAAACGCCGCCTCTCCAGACGATAAATTATCCTGCGCCACGCGCAACGCCGCCTCGGCCGTCGCCAAATCCGGATTGCCCCGAATCGCCTGCGCGATCAGCTTGCTCAAATCCTTCGAACGAAAAAGCTCCCACCACTCCGCCGGAATGTCCTGCCCCAATAGCAGCTCTTGCGTTCCATCGGCCGTCGCCGAATTTAACGCTTCATAATCATATGCCGCAACGTCCGGCGCATCCGGCGGCGCATAGTCCGGCCCCGCCGCGCAGCCCATCGACAAGACGGCGGCCGCTGCGATAACCGAGGCACGGGAAAGGAGGTTTATATGGCTCATGAGGGGCCCACTGATACCCGAAAAAATGTCCATTTACAAGACGACGCCGCGGATATATACATTCATACATGTATGTATGTAAAGACTTTCTTTCAAAGCCTAAAGAGGCCCAATTATGGCAAGAAAAACAAAGATCGAAGCCGAGAAAACCAAAAGCGCCATCATCGACGCCGCCGAACGCGTTTTCTACGCCCATGGCGTCACTCGCTCCTCTCTCGACCTCGTCGCGCGCGAGGCCGGAGTCACTCGCGGCGCCGTCTACTGGCACTTTAAGGACAAACCCGCTCTCTTCCACGCCATGGCCCAGCGAATCTTCCTCCCCCATGAGGATTTGCTCGAAAAACTCGCCGCCCAGTCTTCGCTTTCGCCCCTCGAAGACCTTAAAGACGCTTGTCTTCACGCCATCCAAACGCTTGCCAAGGACAAACAACGCCGAGACGTTTTGACAATCCTTTTTCTGCGCTGCGAATATATCAAGGAAATGCACGACATTATCAAACGCATGAGCGTTTCGAAAAACCGCATCCTCGCCCTGTCCGAAAAATTTTTTTCTCGCGCCAGAGACTTAAAAATGCTTGCACCTTGCTGGACGCCGCGCCAAGCTGCGATGGCTATGGAGGCCATGATCGTCGGACTGATTCTCGGCTGGATCGAACAACCGAAAAAAATCAACCTCGCCACGGCCGGGGCCTCCTGCATCGAGGCCCTTTTCCGTTCCATGCAAGCCCGCCCTTCGTCTTATGCCCTTCCAGAAAGTTGATTTTTTTCCTCCTATCATCGCCCACAGAGGCGCTCTTAAGCTCGCCCCCGAAAATTCCCTCGAAGCCTTCATCGTCGCCCGCGACATCGGCGTCAAATGGATCGAGGCCGACGTCAAAATCACCTCAGACGGCGTTCCCGTCCTCCTTCACGACGAAACCCTCGACCGCACCACCAACGGCCAAGGCCTCGTCTCTCAAACCTCTTGGGAAAAAATTCGCTCGCTCGACGCCGGAAGCTGGTTCTCTCCCGCCTTCTCAAAAACACGCATCACCTCCCTCGTCGAAATCCTCACCTTCTGCGCCGCCTCGCGCATGCGCCTCGTCATGGAACTCAAACCCAGCCCGGGTCGCACCCAAGCCACCGTTATGGTCGCCCTTATCGAAGCCTCGAAGCATTGGCCTGAAAACGTGCCCCCTCCCATGGTCGCCAGCTTCGAGCTCGACGCCCTTATGATCGCCGCCCAACTGCGCCCTGACTGGCCTCGCAGCCTCTTCTTTGACGCCTGGGACGCCAACTGGGCCGAAAAGGCCATCATGACCCAAGCCGCCGCCGTCGCCTTTAAGGACGACTCTTTAACACCGGAACACATTGAAATCCTTCGACAATCTACCTTGCCGACCCTCGCCTACACCGTCGACGATCCCGCACGCGCCAAGGAACTCATTAAAGGCGGCATCAAGGCCGTTTTCTCGGACGACGTTACGTCCTTAATCAAAAACAAATTTTGACGTTAACCAGCAACCGCTTCTTTTTCATCTTTCCTCTAAATTACTTTCTTTATAGCTTCTTCCCGTTAATTCTTAAGGAGATTTTTATGCGCGACCCTTCATGTAAAATTAAAAACTTAGACCAACTTCTGGACGGCACCCCCTGGCTCA
>CAYUPD010000091.1:0-6008 GCA_964446645.1 uncultured Rhodospirillaceae bacterium | reverse complement strand
CCGCCCGGCATAAGCCGAGCGAGGCGCAGAGCGAGTGAATGGGGGCCTTAGAACGGATTTTATAGGCCCCTAGTAGAATGGGGGGATTTTTTGACCAAGCCGCCTAAAGCCAAGCCCGCCAAAGTTAAGCCGGGACGGGAAAGCATTACCGGAGAATGCGAAGTTGAGGCTGGAGACGTCAAAGTCGCCCCCGGCAGGCCGTCTACGCCCCTTCTCGACACGATTCAGACTCCCGAAGACCTTCGCAAATTGAAGCCGGAAGTCCTGCAACAGGTCGCCAACGAGTTGCGCGCCGAAACCATCGACGCCGTATCCGTTACGGGCGGCCATTTGGGCGCGGGACTCGGCGTCGTCGAGTTGACCGTGGCCCTCCATTACGTTTTCAACACGCCCGAAGACATCGTTATATGGGATGTCAGCCATCAGGCTTATCCTCACAAGATTCTGACCGGACGCCGCAACCGAATCCGCACGCTGCGCCAAGGCGGCGGGCTTTCGGGATTCACAAAACGTTCCGAAAGCGCCTATGACCCGTTCGGGGCCGGGCACAGCTCGACCTCCATCTCGGCCGCCTTCGGTTTCGCCGTAGGCCGCGACTTCAAGAAAAAGAAAAACAACGTTGTCGCCGTCATCGGCGACGGCGCCATCAGCGCGGGCATGGCCTACGAAGCCCTCAACAACGCCGGGGCCTCGAATTCGCGGCTGATCGTTATCCTCAACGACAACGATATGTCCATCTCGCCGCCGACCGGGGCCATGAGCGCCTATCTGTCGCGCATCGTCTCCTCGAAGGAATACCGGGGCTTGCGCTCGGTCGCCAAAGAGTTCGGCAAGCTTTTTCCGCGCCGCCTGACCGAGGCTGCCCGCAAGGCCGAGCATTACGCACGCGGCATGGTAACCGGCGGAACTTTGTTTGAAGAGTTCGGCTTCTATTATGTCGGCCCCATCGACGGCCATAATCTCGAACACCTCGTCCCCGTCCTCGAAAATATTCGCGACGATCCGCAAGGCGGCCCCGTCCTGATTCACATCGTGACCGAAAAAGGCCACGGCTACGAGCCCGCCGAAAACGCCGCCGACAAGCTTCATGCCGTCGCGCCGCGCTTCAACGTCGTCAAGACCGAGGAAGAAAAGGCGCTCGAAAAGCCCAAAACCTCGAAACCTACCTACACCAAAATCTTCGGCGCGGCCGTCGTGGCGGAAGCCGAGCGCGACGAGAAAATCCTTGCCGTCACCGCCGCCATGTCGGCCGGAACGGGCCTCGATAACTTCGCTAAAAAATTCCCAGACCGTTTCTTCGACGTCGGCATCGCCGAACAGCATGCCGTGACGTTCTCGGCCGGGTTGGCTTGCGAGGGCTTTAAGCCCTTCTGCGCCATCTACTCGACCTTCATGCAACGGGCCTACGACCAGCTCGAGCACGACGTCGTCCTTCAAAAACTCCCCGTGCGCTTCATCCTCGACCGCGCCGGTCTCGTCGGCGGCGACGGCGTCACGCACGCCGGAACGTTCGACCTCGCCTACCTGCTGTGCCTGCCCGACATCGTCGTCATGGCTCCGTCCGACGAAGCCGAACTGGTGCATATGATCGCCACCGCCGCAGCCGTGGACGACCTGCCCTCCGTCGTGCGCTTTCCGCGCGGCGAAGGCGTCGGCGCGGCGCTGCCGGAACGCGGAGAGGTTCTTTCTCTCGGCAAGGGCCGCATCGTCCGCGAAGGCGGCAAGGTCGCGCTCGTCAATCTCGGCGCGCGCCTCGCCGAATGCCGCAAAGCCGCCGATATTCTGGACTCGCGCGGCATCGGCACGACAATCGCCGACATGCGTTTTGCCAAGCCGCTCGATACGAAAATGCTTTCGCGCCTCGCAAGCGAACACGAAGCGCTCATCACGATCGAGGAAGGCTCGGCCGGAGGCTTCGGCGATCACGTCCTGCATTATCTGTCCAACGCGGGCGCTCTCGACCGTGGGCTTAAAATCCGGGCCATGACCTTGCCCGACGCGTTTATCGACCACGATGCTCCCTACAAGCAATATGAACGCGCCGGGATGAACGCTTCCCATATCGTCGCCAAAGTGTTAGAAGCTCTTGGCGCCGACGATAAACAAATCGCCGCTGCCATCGCGTAAGGACACCCGACTTATACAGGGAGAATCAATATGACTCTCATCAGGCGACTTCTGGCTGCCGTAGCCTTTATATGTTTGGTCTTCCCCGCGCCCGCGCGCGCCCAATCGCGCGCCGAAGCGGTCGTTCGCACCTTTTATGCCGAGTTGCTCGGGACAATGGAACAAGGCCCCGTACTCGGATTTAACGGACGCTACGCCAAGCTCGCGCCCGCCGTCAAAGCCGCGTTCGACATGCCCCTCATGACCCGCTCCGCCGTCGGCGTAAGCTGGGCCAAGGCTTCCGACAAAGAACGAAGCGACCTCATCGACGCGTTTACCCGCTTTAGCGTCTCGTCTTACGCCAACAGGTTCGCCACGCGCGACGGCGAGGACTTTTTCGTGACCGGAGAAAAAACGTCTCCCGCAGGCATCGTCGTCGAAACCATTCTTCAGCCGAAAACGGGCGAAACCGTCGCTCTCAACTACCTCCTGCGGGCGGACGCCAAAGGCTCCTTCCGCATCGTGGACGTTCTGACAAACGGCACGATCAGCGAACTTGCCATGCGCCGCAGCGAGTTCTCATCCATCGCCCGGCACGACGGCCTTCAGGCCCTCATTGAGGCTCTCAACAAAAAAGCCACCCAACTCGTTACGCCTTGATTGAAAGAGCTTATCTTTCGGCTTTTCTTGTGACATAATCTCGCGCCGCTTTTTGTTTTTGGACGCCTATTCCATGCTGCGCCATTTTATTCCCATCACCGCCATCGTTCTCCTTGCCAACTTCGCCGTTTGGGCTCTTGTCAACCAAAGCGTCTCCGAGCGCGCGTGGGGCGGCGTCATCAACGGCATGTCTTACAGCGGCTATCAGGCCGGAAACAACGGTGCGCGCCTTTCCGACGACGACATCAATCGGGATATGGCCGCCCTCAAAGGCCAAACGGCCTCGATCCGCGTCTACGGCGTCAGCGACGGCCTTGACCGCATCGTCACCGCCGCCGCCCGCAACGGCATCGACGTCAATCTCGGCGCGTGGCTTTCGCCCGACGACGCCAAGAACAAAGAAGAGCTGGCCTACGCCTTAAGCCTCGTTCGCTCCAACCCGAACGTCAAACGCCTCATTGTGGGCAACGAAGCTCTTTTGCGCGAGGATTTGACGATCGAGCAACTGACGGCCTTTATCGACTCGGCCAAAAAGCAAACGGACATTCCCGTTTCGACCGCCGAGCCGTGGCATATCTGGCTCAAATACCCTCAACTGGCAAACAGCGTTGATTTTATTACCGTCCACATATTGCCCTATTGGGAAGGCGTGCCCGAAGATGGCGCCATAGGTTACCTGATGTACCGTTATCGCCAGATGGCGACGGCTTTTCCGAACAGGCATATCTTCATCGGCGAAGTGGGGTGGCCCAGCGAAGGCCAATGGGTCAAGGGCGCGGAGCCTTCGCTCGTCAACGAAGCGCGGTTTATCCGCGATTTTCTCAACATCGCCAGCGCCGAGCGCCTCGATTACTCCATCGTCGAGGCCTTCGACGCGCCGTGGAAGCGCGGCATCGAAGGCACCGTCGGCGCGCACTGGGGGCTTTGGGATCATAATCGCAAGCCGAAATTCTCCATGAGCGGCTCAATTGTCGAATCCTCGCGCTGGCTTCAGGGCTATGTCATCGCCTCGCTTTTGGCTATCTATCCCATTCTGGCGTTCATGCGGCGCAAGCACCACCTCAACTTTAAAGGCCAGTTGTTTTACGCCGGGCTGATTCAGGCCGTCGCCAGCATTTTCGTCTGGGCGATCATGGCCGCCATCGCCGAGCGCATCCTTAACAGCAATCTCGCGGCATGGATCGTTCTTCTGGGCGCGCAAGCGGTTTTGCTGGCGCTTCTTTTGGTGGACGGATTCGAATTGGCGGAAGTTTTGTGGTCGCGCGAAAGGCGCCGCGCCTTCGAGCCTTATAAGGACTGGACTCCGCCCGCCGACGCGCCGAAAGTCTCCATCCACGTGCCCTGCTATAACGAGCCGCCGCAAATGGTCATCCAAACGCTCGACGCGCTGACCAAGCTCGATTACCCGAATTTCGAAGTCCTTGTCGTCGATAACAACACAACCGACGAGGCCGTCTGGAAGCCTCTCGAGGCCCATTGCGCCGCATTGGGCGAGCGTTTCCGCTTCTTCCATCTCCCGAAATGGCCGGGCTACAAAGCGGGCGCGTTAAATTTCGCCCTGACGCAAACAGCCGACGACGCCGAGATTATCGGCGTTATCGACAGCGATTACGTCGTCGATCCGGATTGGCTGAAGGCGACCGTGCCTTACTTTTCGAAACCCGAAGTCGCTTTTGTGCAAGCGCCGCAGGATTACCGCGATGAAAACGAAAACGCCTTTAAGCGCATGTGCTTTTGGGAATACGCGGGCTTTTTCCATATCGGCATGGTTCAGCGCAACGAACGCAACGCGATCATCCAGCACGGCACGATGACCCTGATCCGCAAAACCGCGCTGCAAAGCTCGGGCAACTGGTCCGAATGGTGCATCTGCGAGGACGCCGAACTCGGCCTCCGTTTATTCGAAAACGGTTACGAAGCCGTCTACATGAACCACTCGCTCGGCAAAGGCCTGATGCCCGACAACTTCAGCGCCTACAAGACTCAGCGCTTCCGTTGGGCCTACGGCGCGGTTCAAATTCTCAAGCATCACCGGGACGCGCTCGCCGAAGGAAGCTCGCTCACACGGGGACAAAGATACCATTTCATTTCGGGCTGGCTGCCTTGGTTCGCCGACGCCGCCCATATCGTCTTTGCGGTCGCGGCCATTATCTGGTCCGTTTTGCTGCTGTTTAAGGAAGTCGAATTCCCTCCCGCCGTTTTTCTAGTTCCGACGTTAAGCGTCTTCGTCTTTAAAATCGCCGCAGCGCTTGTTTTGTACCACGCGCGCGTCAAGTGCGGCTGGCGCGACCGCCTTAGCGCCGCCGTGGCGGGCATGGCCCTTTCGCATGCCGTCGCGCGGGCCGTATGGCAGGGTTTGTTCACGTCGAACAAGCCTTTCTTCCGCACCCCCAAATGCGAAAATAAGGCCCCCACCCTGCGCGCCTTCTTTATGGCCAGAGAAGAGCTTGGCCTGCTTCTTGCCCTTCTTTTCTGCGCCGTCGCTGTTCTTCATACGTTCGGCACGGAAAATCTCTACGCCAATCTTTGGGCCGGGATGCTCTTCGTCCAGATGTTGCCCTACGAGGCCGCCGTGTTTTTGGCCTACGTCAACGCCCGCGCCAAAAACAAGATTTCCGCGCCTACTTGCGCAGCGTAAATTCCCATCCCGCCTGATTGGATGAGGAGGAGCAGAGGGATTCGATTTTTGTTATCGTCGTGTAGTTCGTCGCCTCGCAGATTCCGTCCGTGCACGTAATATCCGACCAGCCGCCCCCGCCCGTGCAGCCCGTTCCGGAATTCGCGCATAGTCTCAGAACCCCAAACGACAGGTCTTTATAGTTAACGCCAGACTGCATGATCTTGGCGCACGCCTCTCGCGAAAGATTTGTCAGAATAATCCTGAAACGCGACGCATACGCGCCGTCGCACGACTCCGTCGACCCATAAACCCTGAACGTATGCGCCGACGTGCTGCCCGCTAGCGCCGAATTAATCTTCGTTCCCGCCTTCATGTCGGTCGAAAAAATCCCCGCGTTAAGATCGTTCAACGTCTGCGTCAAATCCGTGTTGCCGCACGCCGACGGTATCCCTCGCGCGTTCCTGTAATGCTCCCGGACGTTCTGGACGACCGTTCCGATCTGCTCAACCGTCTTCCCAATCCGCTTCGATTCCGTAAGCGTCCCCATCGCCACCCACACTGAGCCTACGACAAAGCCCAATACGCCCAACACAATCGCAAGCTCGGACAGCGTAAAACCTCC
>CAYUPD010000090.1:0-6013 GCA_964446645.1 uncultured Rhodospirillaceae bacterium | reverse complement strand
CGTCGGCGCTGGGAGCGTTATTGCAGGCGCGAGGATACAAGGTGCGGCTGAGGAAGATGGATCCGTATCTCAACGTTGATCCTGGGACGATGGCGCCGACGCAGCACGGCGAAGTGTACGTGACGGACGACGGGGCGGAGACGGATCTCGATCTGGGGCATTACGAAAGATTTACGGGGGTGGCGTCGCGGCAAAGCGACAACGTGACGTCGGGGCGTATTTACTCGACGGTGATTGGGAAGGAGAGGCGCGGAGATTATCTTGGAGCGACGATTCAGGTGATTCCGCATGTGACGGACGCGATCAAGGAGTTCATCCGAGCGGATTTGCACGGCGAGGATTTTTGCCTGTGCGAGATCGGAGGGACGGTAGGCGACATCGAGAGTCTGCCGTATTTGGAGGCGATCCGGCAGTTGCGGAATGAAGAAGGAGCCGAGAACTGCCTGTTCATCCATGTGACGTTGTTGCCGTTTATCAAGTCGGCGGGCGAGTTGAAGACGAAACCGACGCAGCACTCGGTGAAAGAGCTGCTGAGCGTCGGGATTCAGCCCGAGATACTGCTGTGCCGGGCCGAGCGGGCGATACCGGAGAACGAGCGGCGCAAGATCGCGTTATTCTGCAACGTGAAGCCCGAATGCGTGATCGAGGCCTTGGATATGGACACGATCTACAACGTGCCGGTCAAGTATCACGAGCAAGGGCTGGACGAGCAGGCGGTGAGATATTTCAAATTGCCGGTCGAGCCGAAGCCTGACCTGACGCCGTGGAAAAACATCGTGAAGCGCGTGCGTGAGCCGGAAGGCGAAGTGACGATTGCGGTGGTGGGGAAGTACACGAGCCTGCTCGACAGTTACAAGTCGCTGTCGGAGGCGCTGACGCACGGCGGGGTGGCCAACAACGTGAGGGTGAATCTCAAGTGGCTGGACTCGCAGGTGTTCGAGGCGGGCGACACGATGCACCATCTGGAAGGAGTGGACGGGATTCTGGTGCCCGGAGGCTTCGGCGAGCGCGGGACGGAAGGGAAGATACGGGCGGCGCAGTTTGCGCGCGAGAAGAAGATACCGTATTTCGGGATATGTTTCGGGATGCAGCTTGCGGTGATCGAGGCGGCGCGGAATTTAGGCGGGATAGCGAAAGCGACGTCGAGCGAATTCGGGCCGAGTTCGTCGGCGGTGATCGGGCTGATGACGGAATGGCTCAAAGGCAATCAGCTCGAGGTGCGCAAGTCGGACGGGAACTTGGGCGGGACGATGCGGCTGGGGGCGTATCCGTGCAAAATCGCGAAGGGAACGAAGGCCTACGAGATATACGGGACGGAGCTGATTCATGAGAGGCACCGGCACCGGTACGAGGTCAATACGACGTACAAGGCGCAGCTTGAGAAGGCGGGATTGGTGTTTTGCGGCATGTCGCCGGACGGGAAGCTGCCCGAGATGATCGAGCGCAAGGATCATCCGTGGTTTATCGGGGTTCAGTTTCATCCCGAGCTAAGGTCGAAGCCGCTCGATCCGCACCCGTTGTTCCGCGCGTTTATCGCGGCGGCGGTGCAGAAGTCGAGATTGGTATAAGGCGATCCTAACTTTTTATTTCCGGCGTTTGGGCGTCGTGCGGGACTTTCTCCGGGCGGGCGAGGAACTTTGCGCCGACGAGGGAGTTGCCGAAAGAATAGTGTTTGTCCATGGTCAAAGGAGCGATGCATAAAGCGACGTTCGAGACGTCAAGGCCGTAAGCGTCGGCAACGATGCAAACGATGTCTTCTTCCGAGAAGGCCAAAGGCAGGCTAAGGCCGTCCCGCGTTTCGACGTTTTTAACCGTGACGGCGAAGATTTCAGGGACGCCGTTGACGAGAAAATTTGTAAAGGCGAAATCGTCCGGGGCGACGGGAGAGAGGACAAGGCCGCCGTTTTCGACGTGCGCGGCGAGGATTTTCTTGATGCAATCGGAATCGCAATCGATTTTCGAAGAGTCGCCCATCGGGCGAAAGCCGTCGTTATCGGTTATCAAAATAGCGTTCTCCATAATAAGGCCCATAAGAGGGAAAGGCCCGGACTATACGCCTAAAAAACGAGCGCGCATCAAGATTTTGAAACATCCAAGGCGTTGGAAATATTGCAAAAAATACGGACGAAAAAGAATTACGGTTCGCCTTCTTCAAGGCCTCTGCGCATGAAGAGGATGTAGCGTTTAGCCTCGTTCCAGCCGAGGCAGTCGCAAAGTTCGGCGGCCCATCCGAGCTGGCGCAAAAGGTCGTTGGGGGTTTTGGGCGAAGTTCCGGCGTTGCCCGAGTTGAGCGGCGTCGCGGCGTCCTGGCAATTATCGGACAAAGTTTTCTGTGCGAGATGGGGTCGGTTCATATCAGCTCCTATTGAAAGTCGTCGTGCGCGGCGTTTACCTTTCCATTTTAATCGCGTCCGAACCAATTTTTGTATTCAGCAGCCACTTGCCGAGTTCTTCATTAGCGAGGCGGCAATGCGTTTCGACGTTTTTCATGTCGAAGCTGTGGGCGCTGAGGGCAAGAAAAGAAAGCTGTCCGCTCATTGTAGCGATTTCCGCGATAGAGGGCACCGGGAAATATGGCGTTTTTAGGGTGAGACGAACGACATTGTTTTCCAATGGATTGCGATCAGACATCATACCCCTTTATGCGGCGAGGCTTTCCTGCGCCTGAGAGAGATTGCCGATAACCGGATGAGAAATGCCGAGTTTTGTTTTGACCTGTTCGTAGAGATCGGGCGCGATGGCCATCTTGGAGGCGACGCAACGTTGGTCGCCGATCATCTGTTCGCGGCCCAAGGCCTGAGGCCTGCATCCGGCCGAGCCGTAGACGCGGCGCATGATAAGGGTCTGCATGAGGCCTATAACGGTATGAGCGCCGTGTGCGAAAGCGTATTCGTAGTAGGCGAGGACGAGTTCGTTTTTGATGCGCATGCGCAAAGTTCCCGGCAAGTCGTTATCGATGCAAATGCGGCTGCCTTCGAGAATGAGGGGCGAATTCGGCAGGGGTTCGAATTCGACCATGAAAGGAAATTTGTCGCGAAGCATATAGGGGCGGTCGGTTGGGTTGAGGCGCGCGGTGCCGCAAACTTTTCCGGCGGGGCTGATCCAGGCGAAATAGGCGGTTGCGGGCGTATCGTATTCGTCGTGCTCCATGCCGGAGCCGATGGGATAGTGCATGTAGTTTTGGCGGGCGACGAAATTTCTGTGCCTGCACATAAGGATTTGCGGCAGAAGGCGTCCGTGCGAACCGATGGTATAGAGAGAAAGAAGAGTGATCAAAATAAGGCCCAAGCTTCGTAGGCGTGGAAGATGAAGCAAAGCGGGGGCGCGAGAAATCCTTACAAAAGGAGGGGATAATAAGGGCGTATGCATTTTCTTGACAATGGAACGACGTGTCAGCCATACTACCTATGGTTGTATTCGAGAGCGGGGGGACGCGCGTATGGATTTACTCGATTTCGTGACGCGTTCGAGCGATGCAAAAACGGTCGAAGAACTGGAAGCCCTGCTAAGGGAAGGTCTGCGCGATCTGTGCGGGCAGAACTATTATGTCTTCGGGCTCGAGACGGATCATAACGCGATCGGCATACCGGCGGGGCACGGGTTGCTGTCAAACTATCCCGAAGTCTGGATGAAATATTATATGGAGAAGGGATACGCCGACATCGACGCGGTGCGGCGGTTCGGGCACACGTGCTACGGAACGTTCGCGTGGAAGGATATACCGGAAGATTATTTCACGATGCGGCGTTCGCGCGAATGCCGGATTGGCGGGGCCGATGCGGGATTAAGGCACGGGGTGTGCGCGCCGCTCAGGGGGCCGTTCGGGCAGATTGCGGGATTGGCGGCGGCGGCCGAGGACGGCGGGGATTGCGAAACGCCGCATAAATTGGCGGTTTTCAACGTCATCAGCTACCAGTTTTATACGCGGTTTATCGAGATACACCGGGCGCAAAGCGCGGGGCCGAAAGCGATGCCGAAATTGGCGCCGCGCGAGAAGGACGTCATGGGATGGGCGGCGCGGGGCAAAACGAACGCCGAGATCAGCGATATTTTATCGTTGTCGCCCAATTATGTGCGCGAGATCGTGAGCAACGTGATGGAGAAGTACAATGCGTCGAACCGCGTGTCGGCGGTGTTGATGGCGATATTCAGCGGCGAGATTGACGCGAGCGACCTGATCGTGAGGCCTTTGCGCGGCCGCCGCGCGGTTTGCTGCGAGTAGGCGCGGCCTGCTTCAAGCGGGCCTTTTTTGAGGCGATATATTTTTCGTTATGCGGATTGGTTCCCGTCCACAAAGGGATTTGCGCGGCGACGGCAACGCCGCCTTTTTCGAGGGCGGCGATTTTATCCGGATTATTGGTGAGCAGGCGCACGCGCGTAAGGCCGAAGCGTTTAAGGATAGAGATAGCGTCCGCATAGTCGCGTTCGTCCGGGGCGAAGCCGAGATGGACGTTGGCCTGATAGGTGTCGAGGCCGCGTTCCTGAAGGGCGTAGGCGCGGATTTTGTTGGAGAGGCCGATGCCGCGTCCTTCGTGGCCTCGGATATAGACAAGAAGGCCGGTTCCGGCCTTATCGATGGCTTTTAGCGAACGTTCGAGCTGGTCGCGGCAGTCGCAGCGCAAAGAGCCGAGGATGTCGCCGGTGGCGCACTCGGAATGAAGGCGGACGAGGCAGCCGTTTTTAGGAGAACCTTTGATAAGGACGATGTGCTCGACCTTGTGCGCGCCCATAAAAATCCTGAGTTCGAATTTTCCGTAGCGCGTGGGAAGAAAGGCGGAAGGGACGTTCATTCAAGAACCTTTCCTGATTTTTGAGCAGGCGCGTTCGATGCGCAAACAAGCTTCGCAAAGAATGTCCGCC
The DNA here is from genome assembly GCA_964446645.1 of uncultured Rhodospirillaceae bacterium. Taxonomy (GTDB): domain Bacteria; phylum Pseudomonadota; class Alphaproteobacteria; order UBA9219; family UBA9219; genus CAIXLI01. The sequence goes on along the minus strand of CAYUPD010000090.1, from coordinate 1,153 downwards.
GACGTGGCGAAAGAGATGCGGAAAGCGGAGGCGAGGCCGAAAGCCGAGCCGGGGACGACGGCGACGCCTTCGCTTTTAAGGAGATAGGCGGCAAAAGCACCGTCGTCCGCGATGGTTGCGCCCTCCGCAGTCCGTCCGCCGATGAAGGGGGCGCAAGAGACGAAGATGTAGAAAGCGCCCTGCGGGACGGGGCAAAAGAGGCCTGGAACGGCGTTGATTTGATTGACGACGAGATCGCGGCGGTCTTGGAAAGATTTGACGCGCTCAAGCAAAAAGTCCTGCGGCCCCGTAAGGGCGGCCAAAGCGGCGGCTTGGCTGACCGAGCAAGGGTTGCTTGTCGAATGGCCTTGGATTTCGGCCATTTTTTTGATGAGGGGTTCGGGGCCGCCGCCGAAACCGATGCGCCAGCCGGTCATGCTATAGGCTTTCGAGACGCCGTTGACGGTAAGCGTGCGGTCGAAGAGCCGAGGCTCGACGTCCGCGACGGTGGCGAAGGGCAAGCCGTCGAAAATGAGGTGCTCGTAAATATCGTCGGACAAAATCTGTACATGCGGGTGGCGCAGCAGAACGTCGGCGAGCGCCTTCAGTTCCCCGCGCGTATAGACGCAGCCCGAAGGATTGTTGGGGGAATTCAGGATGAGCCACTTGGTTTTTTGGGTGATGGCTTTGTCGAGCGCCTCGGGCCGTAATTTAAAATTATCCGCCGGAGACGTTTCGACAAAAACAGGAACGCCCTCGGCCAGATTGACCATATCGGGGTACGAGACCCAGTAAGGGGCGGGAATGACGACCTCGTCGCCGGGATTAAGAGAGGCCAGAAGGGCGTTGAAAATAATTTGTTTGCCGCCCGCGCCGACGGAGATTTGGGAGGGTTTGTAAGCAAGCCCGTTTTCGCGCTTAAATTTATCGGCGACGGCCTGTTTGAGGGCGGGGGTGCCGTCCACGGCGGTATAGCGGGTCTGGTTGTCGGCGATAGCCTTGCAGGCGGCCTGTTTAATGAAATCGGGCGTATCGAAGTCCGGCTCACCGGCGGCGAGGCTTAAAACGTCTTTTCCTGCGGCCTTCATCTCGGAGGCGAGGCGCGTGATCGCGAGCGTCGGGGAAGGCTTGACGCGCGAAAGGCGCAGTGCGGGAGAAGGAACGGCCATAAAAA
>CAYUPD010000089.1:0-6022 GCA_964446645.1 uncultured Rhodospirillaceae bacterium | reverse complement strand
TGTTGCGCAACGTGCGGATCGAAATGCCGAGGATGTTCGCGGCGTGCGTGCGGTTGCCGAGGCAGTGGCTTAACGTGTCGATGATAAGGTCGCGTTCGACGGCGGCGACAGTGCGGCCGACGAGAACGCCGCCTTGGACGGCCTGGGGGCGGTTCAAAACGGTGCGCGCGGTCTCTTCGACGGGCGAAGGAACGGGGCCGAGGGTCTGTCCCGAAAGCATGATGGCGTCGGGCTCGATCTTGTCGTCTTGGGCCAAAAGGACGGCGCGGTGCATCGTGTTCTCAAGCTCGCGCACGTTGCCGCGCCAGTGATGGGCCTGCAAGGCGGCGGCCGCCGCCGTCGAAAGAGGCCGTTCCGGCAATCCGTTGGCCTTGGCGTACTTGTCGGCGAAATGCTCGGCCAAGGGAACGATGTCGGCGACGCGGTTGCGCAAAGGCGGAATGTGGACGTTGACGACGTTAAGGCGGAAGTACAAGTCTTCGCGGAAACGCTTGGACTTGACTTCCTCTTCGAGGTTGCGGTTTGAGGTGGCGATCAGGCGGATGTCGATCTTGATGGGCTGCGTGCCGCCGACGCGGTCGATCTCGCGTTCCTGAATGGCGCGCAGGAGTTTTGCTTGCAAGCGGCTGTCCATCTCGCTGATTTCGTCGAGGAGGAGGGTGCCGCCGTTGGCTTCTTCGAACTTGCCGATGCGGCGCGCGACGGCGCCGGTAAAGGCGCCTTTTTCGTGGCCGAAAAGCTCGGATTCGAGAAGGTTGTCCGGAATGGCGGCGCAGTTGACCGAAACAAAATTGGCGGCGGCGCGGCGGCTCTTGCGGTGGATGTAGCGCGCCATGACTTCCTTGCCGGTGCCGCTTTCGCCGGTGATGAGGATGGAGGCGTCGCTCGCGCCGACGCGGTCGATCATTTGCAGCAAGGGCTGCATGGCGGCGTCGCGGGCGATGAAGGTGGAGTCTTCCTCGGCGACGGCTTGCAAAACGGCGGCGATGAGGTCGGCGTCGGGAGGCAGGGGAACGTATTCTTTGGCGCCCGCTTTAATGGCGCGGACGGCGGCCGAGGCGTCGGCGCCGATGCCGCAGGCGACGACGGGAATGTTGATGCGTTCGGATTTAAGGCTGTCGATGAAGCGGGCGATGTCGAGAAGGATGTCGCACATGACGAGGTCCGCGCCTTGGCCGTTGCGCAGGGCGTTTAAGGCGCCGTCCACCGTGTCGATGTGGGCGACCTTCGCGCCGCGCTGCACGGCCATGCGTCCGGCGGTGCCTAGGGGTCCTTCGAGTTGTCCGACGATCAAAAGTCTCATCTTAGCTGTTCCTGTCCGATTTGATGATTTCCGTCATCGTGATGCCGAGCCTGTCCTCGACGACGACGACTTCGCCGCGCGCGACGAGGCGGTTATTGACGTAGATGTCGATGGCCTCGCCGACTTTGCGGTCGAGTTCGATGACGGCGCCGCGGCCGAGCTTGAGAAGGTGGCTGACCTGCATCTCGGCCTTGCCGAGGACGGCGGCGACTTCGACGGGAATGCCGTAGACGGCATCGAGGTCGTTCGAGGTGATGGGCTGGTCGTCCTTGGCGGCTTCGCCCGAATTCGCTTCGAGCTCCGTCAGGGTGAGGGATTCTTTGTCTTTTTCGTCGGCCATAAAACGCTCCTGTTATGAAGAAGAGGGGATAAGTGTTTGTTCGATAGCTTTTTCGGTAGCGGGCGTGTTGCGCTCGATTCCGCCGTCCGCCCACTCGATGCGGCAGTCGCCCGCCGCGATATCGGCGTCGGCGAGGACGACGATCTTGCCCGAGAAGGCGCGGCGCTCGGCGATGGCCTGAATTTTTTCGTTGAGAACGTCGAATTCGGCTTCGTGAACGCGCACGACAAGGCGGGGCTCGCGGCCCATCTGGCGAATGGTGTCCGAGACGAGGGTTTCGATCTCGGCGAGGCCGTTTTGGGCGACGAAAGAGGGAAGGATTTTCTTGGCGATGGCGAGCGCCATGCGGCGGATCTGGTCTTCCTGCTCTTGGGCGATGGTGTCGAGATTGCGGATGAGATTGTTGACGTTCTGATCGATGCGGGCGAGGACGGCGTTTTGCTGGGCGAGCTGCTCTTCCTTTCCTGCGGGCTTTCCTGCGGCAAAACCGGCGTCGTAAGCCTCTTTTTTGAGGGCGTCGAGCTGTTCGGGCTTCATCAGAACGGGCTTGCGTTCGGGCGCGCGGTGGATGTCGAGCTCGTCGTCGAAGGAGAGATCGAACATATATTTGCGGATGGATGAGGCGGCTTCAGTAGACAAGTTCGTCCTCCTCTGCGCCCTTCGAGATGACGATTTCGCCCTTGGTGGCGAGGTCCTTGGCCGTGGCGACCAAATGAGCCTGAGCCTCTTCGACGTCGCGCAGGCGGACGGGGCCAAGGGCGGCGATGTCTTCCTTCAAAAGCTTGCCCGCGCGCTCGGACATGTTCGAGAAGAAAAGGTCCTTGATGGTGTCCGAAGCGCCCTTCAAAGCGGTCGGCAGCTTGGACTTGTCGGCGATGCGCAGGATGGCCTGAATGGCGGCGCCGTCGAGCTTGCCCAAGTCCTCGAAGGTGAACATGAGAGCCTTGATTTTCTCGGCGGAGTCGCGGCTGCGCTCTTCGAGAGCGGCCATGAACTTGGCTTCGTTGGCGCGGTCGAAGTTATTGAAGATTTCGGCCATCATTTCGTGGGAGTCGCGGCGGTTGGTGCGGGCGAGGTTGCTCATAAACTCGTTGCGAAGCGTGCGCTCGATGTCGTCGATCACGTCTTTTTGGACGGATTCCATGCGCAGCATGCGCGCGATGACTTCCATGGCGAAGCTTTCGGGAAGCTGGCCGAGGACGCGGGCGGCGTGGTCGGGCTTGATCTTCGAGATGACGACGGCGACGGTCTGCGGATATTCGTTCTTCAGGTAAGCGGCCAGCACGGCCTCGTTGACGTTGGCGAGCTTGTCCCACATCGTGCGGCCTGCGGGGCCGCGGATGTCTTCCATGATGTTGCTGACGCGGTTTTTGTCGAGAACCTTCATGAGAAGGCGCTCGGTGGATTCGAGGGTGCCGACGGTGCCGCCGGAGGACGACATCTGCTCGGCGAAGTCCACAAGGAGTTTTTCGACCAAAGTCGAGCTGACGTTGCCGAGGTTGGCCATGACCTGAGAGAGGTCTTTGATTTCGTCGTCGTTCATGTGGCCGAAAATGCGCGCGGCGTAATCCTCGCCCAAAGAGAGGATAAAGAGGGCCGCCTTTTCAAGCCCGGAGAGGGATTTGATATCCTCGCGAAGACGTTGTCCGGCCATTAGCGGTTCTCCTGATACATCCAGTTACGCAAGATGCCGATGGCTTCGTCGGGATGCTTATCCACGATTTCGCCGACCTTGCGCAACGAAGAGGCCTTGACGCGGCCTTCGACGCGCGAGATGTCGATCATGCGTTCGATTTCGGATTCGGCCTGCGCCGTATCGGCCTCGGAAGGCGCAGGCGTTGCGCCGCCGCCCGAGGGCGAGGGGAGCTGGGCTACGGAGCTTCCGCCGCCGTAAGCGCCGCCGGAGAGAAGAGCTTGCTGTTCGGTCATAACAGGCCCGGCGCTTTCGAGTATCTTGCGCAGGATGGGGCGGACGATCAGAAGGACGACCAAAAGGCCGATGACGGCGAGGACAAGCGTTTCGACGGCGTGGAAGATGTCGGCGCGGGGGATGCCCATCAGCATATCGGCGGCGCCGCCTTCGCCTTCCTTGGCGATGTCGGTCTGGGCGAACTGCATGTTGACGACTTCGAGGGAGTCGCCGCGCGTGGAGTCGAAATTGACGGCGGAACGAACGAGTTCTTTAATCTTGTTCATCTCCTCGTCGGTGCGGGGGACGTAGGATGCCGTGCCGTCGTCGGCGTTTTTATAAGAGCCGTCCACGACCACGGCGACCGAAAGGCGGCGTATTTGCCCGCTTTCGCGAACCTGGCTGCGGATGGTCTTGTTGATTTCGTAGTTGACGGTTTCTTCCGAGCGGCTGTTTTTGTTGTTCGATCCGCCGCCCGCGCCGCCGCCCGCGATTTGCTGGGGCGTGGTGGGAAGATTGTTGGCGACGGTGACTGCGCCGCCTCCGCCTTCGGAATTTGTGGCGTCCTCGGTCACGCTTTGGGTCGAGCGGACGACTTGGCTTTCGGGATCGAAGATTTCAGAATTCGTGGTGATGCGGTCGAAGTCCAGATCGGCCGAAACTTGGGCGCGCACCTTGCCGTAACCGAGTGTCTGGGTCAGGAGGTCTTCGATCTTGCGGGCCTGCGTCTGCTCGAACTGGATGCGCATATCGTCCTGATTGCCCGATCCGCCTCCGGCCGCGCCTTCCGCGCCGTTGTTGGGCCGTGCGAGCAGGTTGCCGTGGTCGTCCACGATGGAGACTTGGCTCGGCTGCAACTGGGGAACGGCGGCGGCGATCAGGTGCTGGATGGAGGCGATCTGTTCGCGGGTCAAAACGGCGCCGCCGCGCGTTTTAAGAAAAATGCTGGCGGTCGCGCCCTGCGTCGCGTGGCTGAAGAGTTCGCGTTGAGGCAAAACCAGATGAACGCGCGCGCTTTGGATGGGGTCCATCGCGCCGATGGTGCGGGCCAGCTCGCCTTCCATGGCGCGCAGGCGGTTGATGTTCTGGACGAAGCTGGTGGTGCCGAAGCCTTCTTTTTGGTCGAAGATTTCGTAGCCGATGTTGCCGCCCTTGGGCAGGCCGTCGGCGGCCATGAGCATGCGAACCTTGCCGACTTGGTTCGAGGGGACGCGGATGAGTCCGCCGCTGGCGTCGACGTCATAGGGGATTTTGAGGGCGTCGAGTTTCTGGGCGATGGCGGCGGAGTCGTGCTGATCGAGTTCGGTATAAAGGAGGGCGAGAGGCGAGGTCGAGACGCGCGTGGTGATAAAGCCGAGCATGCCGAGAAGGCTGAGGCCGACGACGGCGATGGCGACGAGGCGCATGGGGCCGAGATTGCGGAGCGTTTGCAAGAAAGCGTTCACGTGAGTATTCTCCTGGCTCAACCCATGGGGTGCGATTGAAACGAATCATTCAACGGATAGAATATTAACCATAACCCGGCACAAATTGCCTACTAAAAATTATTATTTGTTAAAAAAATTTATAAGTTCGTAAAAAACGAATTAACGGAACCGGCAAAATCTGCCGATGAAGAGAGAATCTGTGTTTTTTACGCAACAGATTTTTTGAACGCGGAAAGATTGGTTTCGGCAGCGGAAAGAATAATTTTTCAGAGCTTAAGCATAGAAGAGATTACGCCGGGAATGAGAAACTTTTTCGTGGCGTCGAGGGCGGCCGTTCCTGCGGCCAGAGCAAGCTCTCCTTCAATACGGGCGAATTCATTAAATATATTTTCTGTCGGGCCGACGAGATACGTTCTTCCATCGGAAGAGTATTCGATCCAAAGGAGTCTTTTTTCTTTGAGAGGTTGAAAAGGGCCGAGATCTCCGCCGAATTCCCCGTAGGGAGCCTCGGGGGGGAGGGCGAGAAAAAGAGTGCCCAAAACCCTTTCCATTTCCGGGCTTCCTTCGAGTGATTCAACGAGCTTCGAAATAAGAAAACTCTGCTCGACGGGGCCTTTGGCGCGAAAATTTGCAACCTGACGGCATATGTCGTCGGAGCAATGGAGCTTGGCGCGGGAAAGAAGGTCTGTATAGGTCACTCTTTACACCCTTTGCGAGAAAGGCTGCTTTTTTGAACGCACATAAGCGCAGGGGTCTACTCCCGCTTTTCGGGAAAGAAAAGGGGGGTGTGGAAAACTCGGACGGAGTCGGTAATTCTTTCAATACCGGCAAGGCGTTGCGAAGAAACCCTCAAAAAACGCAGGGGCAGGCCGCGACTCATCGGCGCTCAATAATCGCTTACGCCGAATAATAGAGGTCGAACTCGACCGGATGCGGCGCCATGCGAAAACGATCCCACTCTTCGCGCTTCAGGGCGATGTAGCTGTCGAGCAGTTCCTTTGTGAAGACTCCGCCTCTAAGCAGGAACTCGTGATCTTTTTCGA
>CAYUPD010000088.1:0-6184 GCA_964446645.1 uncultured Rhodospirillaceae bacterium | reverse complement strand
GGAATATAGCCGACGCATCGGTCCAGACGGTTCTGGACCCACAGGAAGCCGTCTTTGCGCGTTTCGAAAACGTCGATAAATTCGCCGTAGCGGATTTGGCTGACCTGCCGGGCGTCGTGCTTGGGTTTGTCCAGAAGAGGCAGAAGGCCGGAAAGGCTCTGGCGCATGACGGGCTCGACGTAACGGGAGGCCCTGACGGCGTCGCGGAGCGTTTTATCCGCGAGATCGGGCCTAAAAGCGTTGATACGGGGGTCCAGCGTCATAAAACCTCAAGCTGGGCGACAGGCAAGCAGACACGGAGCCTATTTTCATCGTCCGGAGGCGTTCCGCAAGGAGTATTTACTTGGCCGATCCGCTGGCAGCCCACATGCCGACGGCAGGGGCCGAAAGGCCGACCGAGGAAACGGCGGGCTCTGCGGGTATCTCGAAATCGATCAGCTTGGCCGGGACGGAGACGACATAGTCCTTAGCGGCGTCGATGAGGCGAGAGAACTCCGTCAAGAAGCCTGCGCCGCCCATGGTTTTCTGAACCAAAACGTTGCGATGATCCAATTCGTCGCGTTGGCGGCGGATATAGCCAAGCTCGCCCAAGCGGTCGAGGGCGCGGCTAACGGCAGGCTTGGATATTTTGAGGGCCGAGGCGAGGCCGCGAACGGTATGGGGGCCGTCGCCGAGATAGACGGAGAGAAGAAGGGCCATTTGGCGGGCTGAGAGGTCCGGGGCGTCGCCGCGAACGCTTGCGACGAAGGTATGGCGCCATAACTCGAGAGACTGTAACTGGGCGGGCACGAAAAACTCCATGGAGGAGGAACCGAAGAATCACGAGGGAGGAGTGTGAGTCAGAGTGCCTTGATTCGCAAGAGTCTTTTCGACGAAATTTGCGATTTAAGGATGTTATATATTTTATGAATCGAAACAGAGGTTTGTCGCGGTAAGAGAAACTTCAAGTAAAGAGCGAAGAGAGGCGGGAAGCCTTTGAAGCGGGGCTTAGTTTAGAAAAAGAATCGCGGCGGGAGCGAGAGAGCATAAGGATTGAGAAAGAAGCACGTTTAAGGATTAAGGCATAAACGGTGGGCTACGGAATAGGGCAGATTTTGGGCGACATAGCATCCGATGACGAATTGCTGCGGCGGACGGCGCGCAAGGACATGCGCGCCTACGGCGAGCTTATTGAGAGGCATTTGAATCGGGGCGTGAGGGTTGCCGAGAGGATGCTTGGCAACCGGCAGGATGCGGAAGACGTTATGCAAGAGGCGTGTTTAAAGATTTGGGCGCAAGCGCCGAGGTGGAAGCCGCAGGCGAAGTTTTCGACATGGCTCTACCGCGTCGTGTTGAATGCGTGCTTCGACCGGAAGAGACGCTATGCGCCGGACACGACGGATGAGATGGACAACATCCTTGATATGCAGCCGATCGTGGAAGACCGGATGATCGAGGAGCAGCGCTCCGCGCGGGTAAAAACGGCGCTTCAACGGTTGCCGGACCGGCAACGGGCGGCGGTTGTCTTGAACTATTACGAAGAGATGTCGAATCAGGAAGCGGCGGCCTCTATGGAGATAGGATTGGGGGCCTACCAGCAGCTTTTATTCAGAGCCAAGAGGAAATTAAAAGAGTTATTGGTCGAGGAGGGCAGAAATGATCGGGCAAAAACAGGATCGTGATCTGGAAGAGGCGTTGGCCTGCTATCGCGTCCCGGATATGGGGGGCGCGTCTCGGGCCGCCTTGTTGGAAAGAATTGTCGCGGCGGCCGGAGAAACGCCGCAGCAGCCTTGCGCCGCGCCCCGTTTCGGCGTTCCGGCGTGGGGTGCGTCGGCGGCTTTGCTCGTTATCGTGGCCGTTTCAGGTTTTTGGATCGGAGGAGGCGTGTCTCGTCCGGCGTCGTCGTACCGGACGATTGCGGCGTATGAGGCGGATTCGTCGGCGGATCGGTATTTAAACCAAATGATCTTTGGATCGAAATCATGGAGAGAGGTGAGCCTATGAACGAATGTGTACCTGAAAAGAAAAAACTGTCCGTAGCGCTTCTCGTTTCGGCGGCGATCAACATATTTCTTGTTGCCTTTGTGCTGGGGCGGATGGGGCCGCCGATGATGCCGCCGCCGCCCGAGCTGCGTGGAGGGATAGCGGAAGGAATGCCGCATAGGCATCCGCCGACGTTTGGGCCGATAGATTTATTCGCGCCGAAAGAGCTTCAGGCGGAAGAGAGTCGGTTGCGCCCGAAGTTTGAGGAAATGGACGCCATGCGCCGCGCTTTTGCCGGGCAGTTGAAAGCGGGGCAGGTAAGCAAGGAGGACGTGCTCAAGCATTTTGACTCCATCGATCGGATCATGGAGAGCGTGAAGAAAGAAATGCAGGAACGCGCCGCAGAGAAGATCGGCAGGATGACGGAATCCGAACGCGAACGGTTCTCGCGCTTTTTGCTTGAGGATAAGGGACGTCCTCCGTTTGTGGGCGGGCCCTAAATTTATCTGATCTCAGCGGTGCAGGTCAGAGCCTGCGAGGCGTTGATATAGCAGTAGCTGACGCCGCCGGTGGTCGTGTCGATTTTAAAGACGCCCGCGTTGGCCGAAGTATTGCTGTGATGCATGAGCTGGAAAGGCCCGGCGTCATAACCGGCCTTTGCGGGGTGGATGCTGCCTGTGGCGAGGATGCTGCCCGCGATAAGAGCCGCGCCGATCAGGATGGCTTGGGTATTGGTCATGAGAGTCCTCCGTCGTTGGAAAGAAGCGGTTATTTAGCCAGAATGGTCTGCTCGCCGCGCCGTGCGCACCAGCTATCGTCGTCCATGTCGCCGTGAAGGACGATATTGGGGATGTCGCGGTTAAGGGTTTTCAGCAATTTCTGGGCGATGGGGCGCAGGGAAGGATGGACGGTTTTTCCCGAGCGCAATTCGCCGATATAGACGGTTTCCGGAACGGAGTACGAGGCATGGACAAGAACCTGCGTTCCCATGGGGAAGAGGTACTGGTTGAGCGTCGGCGTGACGGGGACGCCGTGTTTAGGAAGGTCGGCGATGGCGGCGAACTGGGCCGCAACGTCGTTTTCGAGTTCGGCGAGGGCTTCCGGAGGCAGGAAGGCGGCGAACTGCTCGAGGTACCAAGGATTGACGCCGAAGCGTCCGTCGATGAGGGGAATCTGGCAGACGCCGTTTCTGTGGCGCTGGATGTCGCGGAAAGAGCCGAAGTCGAGGAGGAAAAGGAAGTTATAGCGGCCGTAAGCTTCGAGCCGCCACGGGAGAGGCGAGAAGGGAGGGCGCATCGAAAGGGTTTTGCCTTCGTTTTTGCGAAGAGCATCGAGATCGACGGTTTTGGATCGTGCGACGACCTCTCCGGCGGAGACGGCCTTGATTTCGTCCGAAGAGAGATCGAATTGCCGGGAAAGGTCGTCCGGGGAAACGAAAGCGTTTCTGGTGGCGAGGGCTTCGGCATAGATGTCGTGAGGTGTTTGGACTCCCTGCATATCGCTGGCGGCGAAGCTGTGGGGATACTTGGCGCGCAGCTCGGTGAAGATTTTCTGGGCGACGTTTTGCACTTCGGGCAAGGGGTGGTGCTTAAGGCGGCGCAAGTGGTCGCGGGCGGCGCGCAGCGAAGTCGTCCAGCTTAAAAGGGTGGTCGTGCCGATAGGCAGAAGCGACCGCGCGATGTCGAAAGCGCGGGCCGAAAGGGCGTTTTTCCAAGTGGTTTCGCTTTTGTATTCGGCAGGATCGAAAGGATAGCGGATTTTAAGTCCTTCGATCAGGAGCGGCAGCGTGCGGTTGTAAATTTCCATCCAGCGGTCTTGGATGGCGCGGCTTGCGGGAGAGTCATAAGGATCGACGGCAGCCTGCTTCGAGAAATCGAGGTAGCGCGTGGAGGCCTCTTGGCCGTTGTAAAGAGGATTGTCCTGAACGGCTTTGGCGACGAGCATCGAAACCTGTTCGATAAAAACGGTCGTTGCGGCGCAGTCGCCGATGGAGGCGTGGCCGTAGCCGACGTAGAACTGATCCATAAACTTGCCGCTGCCCGAGGTTTTGAGCTTGTCGAGGTGCTTGACGACGCTGGCCGGGCTGCGGGAGTAGAGAGCCTGAAGCATGGCGAGGTCTTCGGGGTGCTGGTCGTCGACGACAAAGATATCGGGCATGGAGAAAGTCCTGAGATATAGAGGCGGAAAAAAGGGATAAGTTGATTCTCTGACGGGCTACGATAACAAAGGGTTGGGGCCGAAGGCACAATAAAAATTTTGCGATGCGGTAAGATAATGGGAAAGACCGTGCCGCAGCATGGAAAGAATAGGCGTTAACCATAATAACTCATTGACGAATCCGGCCTGCGGTCGTAACGAGAATAATTGTAAAAATAAGTCGTTCCTCGTCGGCGGACGCGCGGCGGGGAGGTGTGAAGCGCGTAATAAAGAAGCCCTCTGGCCGAACGAGCATAAGGCGGGAGCGGAAAAGATTGGAACATGAAGCAGCTAAGCACGTATCGCTTTTATGAACTGGGCGCGAGATTGCACGGCCTGTTGGGGGCCGAGTGCGGCACGCGGGCGACGGACATGTTCGGGCCGTTGACAGAAATTCAGGCGATGCTCGACGGGTTCATCAAAGGGGAAAGCATCGCGTTTTCGACGTCGAAGGACGACGCGACGAAGTTGCTCAACAAGATCGGCTCGATTTTCAACCGATATTTCATCGACCCGTCGACGAAGCAACTCAAGAAACTGGACAACGAGGACAGGATCGACGCGCACGAATTTGCGACGTTGCGCGGGCTTGTGGAGAAATTCGAGCATGCGCTGGCGGCCGAGCTTAACCGCGCTCCGGCCTATGCGACGGAGAAGTGCGGAATTTATTCGACGTACGATCTGGCCGAGAACGCGCACGAGATGTTCGCCGAAAATCTGCGTCAGATCCTGCCGCCTGCGGCGCTGTCGGAGTTTTCGCTGGCGGGCCGTGCGCTGGCGTTCGGGTTGGCGACGGCGGCGGTGGTTCACATGCTGCGGTCCGTCGAAATGACTCTGAGGAGTTATTACGAAGTGTTTGTAGGTGGAACGCCGGTGACGAAGGCCGAGCGGAACTACTCGATTTATATTAAAAAACTCGCGGCGCTGGCCGAAGAAGACGACAACGCGAAGCGTCCCGACAAGCGGGTGATCCAGATGCTCGCGCAGATCAAGGAGCGCTACCGCAATCCGCTGGTTGTGGCGGACGCGGCGATGTCGATGGACGAAGCGATGCAGTTGTTCGGAATGTCGAGCGCGCTGATATCGATGATGGCCGAGGTCGTGGCGTCGAACCGCCGAAGCGTCCTCGGGGCGTCGCATACGGCATCTGATCCATGCGACGGCGACCTCGAAGAGCAATAACGAAGATAGTGGCAAGCGCCCCGGAAAGCGGGGTTTTTTATTGGGCGACGGCGTCTTTTTTGCCGTCGTGGAATTCGATCCGGATTTTATCGCCGGATTTGATTTGCGTTGCCGAGGCGACGACGCGGCCTTTAGCGTCCTGCACGAGGGCATAGCCGCGTCCCAAGACGGCGCGGGGCGACAGGTGCTCGAGGATCGCGCCCTTTTTTTCGAATTCGTTGAGTTTGCGGGTATAGAGCGCGCGCCACGCGAAGAGCATTTTCTGCTCGGCGTTGGCGAGGCGCTGGGCGGCGAGGGTTACGATATCGCGGGGATGGCGCAGGCGGCCCCCAGCTTCGTTGAGGCGCGCCAAGCGGCGGTCGAAAAAGCCGCGCCATGCGAGAAACAAGCGTTCGGCCTTTTCGTCCAATCGTTGCGCCAAAGGCTCCAAGACCCGCGAAGGATCGCCGAGCGCGCGTTCGGTCAGGTGCAAGCGTTCGCGCCGGTCTTTGATCGCGCGCAAGGCGGCTTGGAAGAGGCGTTCACCGTCGTCCGAAACTTGCGCCAGAAGGTCTTCGCGGACGGGCACGGCCTTTTCGGCGGCGGCGGTCGGCGTCGGGGCGCGCAGATCGGCGGCGAAGTCGATGAGCGTCGTGTCGGTTTCGTGCCCGACGGCCGAGATGAGGGGGATTTTGCTTTCGGCTGCGGCGCGCACGACGATTTCTTCGTTAAAGGGCATCAGGTCTTCGACGCTGCCGCCGCCGCGCGCCACGATCAAAACGTCAGGTCGCGGAAGGCCGTTTGCGGGCAGGGCGTTTAAGCCTCTAACGGCGGCGGCGATTTCTTCGGCCGCGCCTTCGCCTTG
>CAYUPD010000087.1:0-6288 GCA_964446645.1 uncultured Rhodospirillaceae bacterium | reverse complement strand
GCCGACAAGGCCGCCAACGTCATAATCGCCGCTCACGGTTCCGAGAGAATAGCTGTTTTGCAGCAGGGCATCGTTATAACCGACCAATCCACCGATGGCATTGCTGTTGGTCCCGGTGCCGGTCACATTGCCGGTAGCGAAGCTGTCGTAAATATACATATTGTATATGGACCAACCGTTTTCTCCGACAAGCCCGCCGACCTTGGAATTGCCGCTGACATTGCCTGTCGCAAAGCTTTGTAAAACGGTTCCGTCGTTATAACCGATAATGCCGCCGACGGTAGTGACGCCGGTCACATTGCCGGTCGCATAGGCATAACGAACGCTTGATCCACCGCCGGCGATACCGCCGACCCATTCGCCGCCTGTGACATTTCCAGTTGCATAAACATACTGGAGCGTCGACCAGATATAGCCGGCCAAGCCGCCGACTTCGTAGCTGTCGGATGCTGCGGTCACATCGCCCGTGGCATAGCTATACTGAATGCCGTTCCATGACGCCCCCAGCAATCCGCCAATACGCCGTTGGCTAGTCCCCGTGCCGGTGACGTCTCCGGTCGCGTAGGAATAATAAACGCCGCTGTCGATTTCACCGGCCAAGCCGCCAACATCTCTATTGCCAGAAATGTCGCTGGACGAATGGCAATACCGAAGCCTTTTCCCGTAACCCATGATCCCGCCGACATATACCTCTCCGGTCACAGTGCCGGAAGACCAAAGATAAGTCGTCGTACCGTAGTTAAACCCCACGACGCCCGCGACCTCGTTTCGCCCTGTTACATCGCCGTCGAAATGATCGTAAGTCAGCGTCCCGGAGGACGAGTTGCCGACAATGCCCGCAACCTCATCCTGACCGGTAATCGTTCCCGACGCATAAGAATAGGCAACAAGACCGTTGGTATCTCCGACAATAGCTGCGACGGAATCATATCCCGTGATCGTCACATTGACGACGCCGATATTTCGGACCTTGGACGCCGAGCTGGCGTATCCGATCAATCCGACGTTCGTTGTCGCCGGCCTATTGATATAAAGGCCGGTAACGGTATGGCCCAAACCTTCCAATATGCCGGTAAAACTCGCGCCGCTCGTTCCGATGGGCGTAAAGCCGGAACCAGAATTCCACGTCGAGGTTACCGATGCGTCAATATCCGCACCCAAAGCATAACGGCGCGATAGAACTCCGCGCATACCCTGAAGGTCCGTTCCGGTCGTACTTGTGGACGTTCCAAGGCTTGTAATGATGGTATAGGTACTTCCGTTGATAATCAGAGTTCCGGAGCTCGAATAATCGACCCGCCCCAAAAACGTGCCATCCTCGGCAAAATTGAAAATGACGTTGGTCGTGCTTGGCGTCAGCGTCAAAGCCGCCGTTCCCGTCGCGGTCATGACGGCATCGATCACAACGTCTCCGTCCGTCGCAGTGAGGGTCAGCCTGTTTGCGCTCCATGAGACGGCATCGTTGACATAGATGGTTCCTGAAGTCGAAATTGTTCTGTTCGAAGACGCAAGAGAACTGGATACGCTCGCTCCCGTTTCATCCCCGCCCGATGCCGCGATGGTATAATCCGGCGGGTCCAAAAGCCACATGCCCGTTTCGCCCAAAGGCGCAAGAGTGTCTACATGGGCCGTATCTTCTATTTTCACGGTCCCAACGGCAGAGGTTTCGACAAATCCGCCGTCGCCCCCGTCAGGGCCGCCCTGCGCGAGAATCGTTCCGGCAATTTTCGTCTCATCGACAGACCAAAACACAATGGTGCCGCCATTCCCCGAATCCGTCGCATTCGCCTGAACAAACCCTCCGCTTTCAAGAACCGTCCTGAGAGACATCGACGCGTCACTATCGCCGTCCAATGCGTCCCCGATTGAGATTGTCCCGCCGCCCGTCGCTCCGTTGGCACTTATGAAGCCCGTCTCGGTTACGACAACATACGTCTTGCCGAGAACGGAAATCGTTCCTCCGGTTGCTTCCGCGCTATCCGCACGAACCGCGCCGCTCACGGCCACGGAATCGCCGCTCAGAAGAATTGAACTGGCGTCGATTGAACTTCCGGCATTGACGCTCAGTTCGCCGCTCGACACAACCTGCACACTGTCGGCATGGATCGTCGCACCTTCATCCTGAACGATGGATGCGGAATCGAGTTCCGCTTCGATGGTAATAAGACCGCTTTCCGTCAACGGAATGTTGATTTTATCGCCAGCCCCCAGATAAACGCTTCCACCGGAGGCGTTGATCGATCCGCGATTGACGACATTGACCCCCAACAAAGCAACATATCCTCCGGCAGGCGTCACGATAGAGCCTTCGTTAAGAACGCCGCCCATCGCACCGTCGCGAACAAAGGAAGCGTTGCCGTTCTGGAAATCCTGATCCGTTATGCCGAGCGTCGAAACAACCACGCCGTTTGCCGAAATCTGCGCGCCGTTTCCGATAACGACACCGTTCGGATTGATCAAGAAAACCTGTCCGTTTGCCGTCACGTTTCCGAAAATCCGGGAAACCTCGGAACCCACAACGCGGTTAAGCGTTTGGGAACTCGCGCCGGGCTGATTGAAGGTCACTTGCGCCTGCGATCCAACGCTGAAAC
This sequence comes from uncultured Rhodospirillaceae bacterium, assembly GCA_964446645.1. Classification (GTDB taxonomy): domain Bacteria; phylum Pseudomonadota; class Alphaproteobacteria; order UBA9219; family UBA9219; genus CAIXLI01. The sequence goes on along the minus strand of CAYUPD010000087.1, from coordinate 3,697 downwards.
TGCTCCAGTTGATAATGGCCTTATCGGTCGATTGATTTACGTTCATCGCCGCACTGCCGGACACGATAGATGCCTGCCCGGAAACAACGGTTCCATTCGTCGGAAGCTGCGTTGAAGGAATCGCATCGGCAATTGCCGGCACAACAGGAAGCAACGCCGAAAAAAGGCAACCGAAAGCAAGCGCGCGTGCGCAGATTCGATGCCGGGATTGGCGTTGGTGTTTGCCAGAGATCATTTGTCGATGAAAGGCTCGCATGAAATTTCACCGACATAATGGATGGATATACTAAAAATTGAGTATCCGCAAAGTTAAGTTTCCATTAAGTTGTGTGGGGCAGGATAACAAGAACGAACCTTCAACGCGGAGCGTTTGCATATAAAAACGTCCCGAAACAGACCTTATTAGAGCGAAACCCTCCTTAATCTGAATGTTTTGATATCGCTTATCAATATTAACCTGTCTTCGCATATCCTTATCCGGATTTCCCTCCCTGGCATAGCAGGCTCCGCTGAAGCAAATGGCCATAGGCCTTAACGCCCTGTGGAGCGGCTTTGCGGTCGCCGGGCCCGTTCCCGAAACGACATCTCCCGACAAAGTCGTCACCGTATTTCTCGAAGCCCTGATGGAACGTTCGAAAAAGGGGCCGAGCTAAAGCTTGCCCATTAAGAGATCCAACATGAAATTGACCGCCCTTTTCCGCTCAGGCAGAAGCCTTCTTTCAACAACGCCTGTTGCGGTGCTGAGCTTGCCCTTGTCGCAAGCAACTTCAACATCGGCGTTGCGCCTGCAGCCTCCTTTCCGTCGATCTCGCTGTCCGGACCGCTCGGCATCGCCTCAATCGTATAATCCGATGCATCAGCCCCGCCAAACATGAAGCCCGTTGCCGTTATGCTAAAAAAACCAAACTTAACATTTTGTTATAAAAGAGGGATATCCCGCTGCTTCTCTTGTCGGTTTACGCGGCCTCTTATTTAACCTCCTCGGGCTCTTTTTAAAAATCTATAAACGAATGCGATATCGCTCTATTTTCTCGCACTCAACAAAGAAATAGAATAAAAACCAACCCAAACAATAGGAAGAAAGGATTTCACATGACAATGCCTTGGGGAGATTTCGTCGCGGAAAAAACAAAAACCTGCGGAGAATTTGTTTTAGGCATCGACCCTCTTTATGCGGATATCCCCGACGGATTCAAAACGAACGTAATCTCGCCGACGGAAACCCTAGAACGTTATGTGAATTTTCTTATTGAAACAACGGCCGATCTGATCGGATTTGTCAAATTTCAATCCGCGTTTTTCGAAGCCTTCGGCTCGAAAGGAATCGGAGCGCTGGCTCAAAGCATCGCCTCGGCCAAAAGCAAAGACCTCGGCGTTATTCTCGACGCCAAGCGCGGAGACATCGGAAGCACAGCCCAGGCCTATGCCAACGCCTACCTCACGCCCGGTCTTGGATCCGACCTCGAGGCCGATTGCCTGACGGTCAACCCGTTTTTGGGTCCCGATACGCTGGAACCTTTTTTTGAATGCGCCCGAAAATACGGCAAGGGCCTGTTTGTCCTGACCAAGACCTCCAATTCCGGAGCTGGCTGGCTTCAGGATAAACTCATCGACGGCACCCGCGTCTCAGACATGGTCGCCGCACTGGTCGCAACGACGGAAGGCAGCAAGGGAACGTCCGGCCTCAGCTCGATCGGAGCCGTGGTTGGCGCAACGTTCCCCGAAGACGGCCAAAGGCTGAGAAAACTCATGCCGAACTCGATTATTCTCGCCCCGGGTCTCGGAGCGCAAGGAGGCAAGCCGGAAGACATAGCCGCGCTTCGCCGCCCCGACGATCTGGGCGTTTTGGTTCCCGTCTCGCGGGGAGCGACGAAAGTCAAAGATCTTTCCCTGACGCAGAAAGCCTATGCCGCGCTTATCCGCGAAAGAATCGGCGATTTTCAAAACAGGCTGCGCCCCGCGCTCAAACCCTGACGGACCTATCCGCAGAAAGCTCGCCGCAAATTCTGTCTGCATGAGACGTTTTCGCAATGGTGTCTGCATGAGCCCGGCGCCAATCGGCTTCTGTCCTTGCACACAGAAGCCCCGTGCCTCCGGGTTTCAAACTCACAGCATGCCCGGACAATCTTCGTGCAACGACGCCTGCCGACGCCCCCCAAAGCAAAGGCGCCGCGAAATCCCACGGCAAGGTCCGGCTATACATGAGATAATCGGCTCTACCGGCAACAAGATCCAGCATATCGACCCCTGCGCTGGATTGCCCCTTGCAAGACCGGACCACCGCAGCCAACTGTTCGCGAACCTCCGGACTGAAGAATTTTGTCCGAACAATCCCTTCGCCGTCCGCATCCGTATCGCAAGCAAGCATAACCTTATTTCCGTCCAATATAGCCGGCCGCCCCTCAACCGCCCACGCAAGCGAAACGCCGATCTCCCCGTTTTCCAACGCCCTAGGCGCAGCAATCCACGCCCCGCGAACGATTCCGCGAGAGGCAAAGGCAATCATGACAGAAAAAGTCAACCCGCCCGAGGCATAAACGGAGGTTCCATCCAACGGATCGACAATCCACAAACCTTCATAGCCAGCCAAGGCGTTCAAATCCGGAGAGCGCCCATCTTGCAACTCTTCCCCAAGAAACTGCGCGCCGGGGCAAAGCGCCTCCAGCTCCGAATGAATAAACCGCTGGCTTTCGACATCCGCAGACGTCACCAGCTCCCCGGGCATTTTTTCATGAGACTCGAGAACCGCCAGATTTTTCCGTGAGGGCAAAAGAATATTCTCCAAAGCCGCCCGGGCAATCGCACCGACTCGTTTTTCGTCAAACATGGGCTATCCATACAGTTGAGGTCCGCCAACGACGCTTTTATAACGCCTCGGCGCAGGCGTTTCGCGTATTTTATCGAAAACCGTATCGAAAGAAAGGCCGCCCGGATGCGCTCCGAACCGGCTGCAAACGATGCCCGCAGCAGCCTGCCCGATACGCAAGGAATCCGGAACGGAATAACCGCGCAAAAGCCCGGAAACAAAGAACCCTAAAAAGGCGTCTCCCGCGCCGACAGGATCAACAGCCTTTCCCGAGCAAGACCCGCCGTGCCAATTAACGCCTCGATAGCTCGCCGTCGCGCCGTCCTTGTCCAAGGTAACCACGCACATTTTACCGAGATGAGCCGAAAGAGCCGGGGCCAAATCGAAAGAAGAAGCCGAAATTTCGGAATCAATTCGCCGCAAAATGTTTTGCGCCTCTTCACGGTTTGCAATCACGATATCCGCCGCATAAATCGGGGAAAGATCTTTCAGATTTTCGATAGGCGCCGGATTAAAAACAATCAAAGTCCCGGCATTTTTAGCCTTGTCGCAAAGAGACAAAAGATCGCGCCATCCCAAATGGGCATGAGAAACAAGGCATGCGCAGTTTTTTAAAAATTCCTCACGAATATTCTTGTGCGGAAATGCCAAGGCTGCATGGCGCCGAGGGATCTGAAGCGGCGGCGAAGCGCGAGAAACATCGATGGAGAAAAAAAGGGTCGGCCTGTATCTGGACACAACAAGCTCGCCGTTGACGGGCGTTTTCGAAATCATGTCCAAAGCAAGATTGCCCAGAGCATCTCTGCCGACAGCGGAATGAATCCAGCAATCCGCCCCGGCCTGTGCAAAAGCTCGGGCGAAATTCATCCCCTTTCCGCCAAGAAACAGCTC
>CAYUPD010000086.1:0-6296 GCA_964446645.1 uncultured Rhodospirillaceae bacterium | reverse complement strand
TGCGTATATTTTTTACATCAAGCGGCCCGAGATGCCCGCGATTGTTTCGACGGCGTTCGGAGGGGTGTACAAGGTCGTCTATCACAAATTTTATATCGACGAATTGTACGCTGCGATGTTTGTGCGTCCGGCGCGGGCAATCGGCGATCTTTTATGGAGGAAGGTAGACGTCGGATTGATCGACGGCTTCGGCCCCGATGGATTGGCGGCGTTGGCCGGGAAGCTGGCAAGGCGGTTAAGCGCGCTGCAAAGCGGGTATATCTATCATTACGCGTTTGCGATGGTTTTGGGGTTGTCGGCGTTCGTGACATGGTCGTGGTTTAAGGGGTGACTCATGAAGAACGATAAAAAAGCCTGGTTTGCGGTCGTCGTTGCCGTGGCGGCGCTGGCCGTGTCCTTGATCAATGCGATGCCGCGCGAAGGAACGAAAGCCGCGCAAGAGACAGCGTTCGAGCGGGTAATGCGGACGCGAACGATCCGGTGCGGCTATGCGACGTGGAATCCAATTCTCTACAAGGATTTAAAAACCGGCGAGGTCAAAGGCATTTCGCACGATGTGATGGAAGAAATCGGCAAAAAGCTCGATCTTAAAATAGAATGGGCGGAAGAGACGACGTGGGGCACGATTATCGAAGGATTGGCCTCGGGGCGTTACGACGCGATATGCAACGGAATAGGGGCCCTGCCGCAGCGTGCGCGGGCGGCGGATTTTACCGAGCCGTTTTTGTACGGAGGCGTGTATATCGCGGTTCGTGCGGGTGAAACGCGTTTTAAAAAAGCGGACGACATTGACCGGCCGGACGTCAGATTTTCCGTGTTGGACGGCGAAGCGTTCAGTTATTTAGCGCCCAAAAGATTTCCAAAGGTGCAAATCATAGCGCTGCCGCAGTTGACGGATTGGTCTTCGGTATTTCAGGATATCGTTGCCAATAAGGCAGACGTGGCAGGTGTGACGTATTCGGATTTTCTGATTTACGATAAGACAAATCCGGGCAAAGTTAAAATTATCGACAAGGCGAATCCGGTGCTGGTTTACCCGGTAGCTTTTGGGTTGCCGCAGGGCGACGTGGCGTTGAAGGCGATGATCGACGCCGCCGTGAACGAGCTTCTTTCCGAAGGAACGGTCGAGCGGGCGAAGCGCGCCTATACGACGTCGCCGGAGGAATTTCTGCTTCCTATTAAGCCATATGCTCTTCCTTAAGGTGTGTTTTTGACATGACGTTTCTTCCCCTCTTATCGACGATAACGTTTTTGCCGCTGTTGGGCGCGCTGATCGTCTTTTTGTTCGTCGGGGGAGGCCCGAAAGGAGCCGCGCGCGCGCGAACGGCGGCGCTGGTCGTATCGCTGGCGACGTTGGGGCTGTGCGGCGCGATTCTGGCGCGTTTTGACTCGTCGCAAACGGGCTTTCAGATGATGGAGCGTTTTGTGTGGATTCCTTCGTATGCGATTGCGTACGTGAAGGGGGTGGACGGGATATCGGTGTGGTTTGTGGCGATGGCGGCGTTCTTGACTCCGCTGGCGATTATGGCGGCGTGGAGGGTCGAGACGCGCGCGAAGGAGTTCATGATCGCGCTGCTGGTTCTCGAGACGATGATGATCGGAACGTTCACGTCGCTGGATTTTGTGTTGTTTTACGTGTTTTTCGAAGGGGTGCTGCTGCCGATGTACCTGATTATCGGCGTGTGGGGCGGCGAGAAGCGGGTGTATGCGGCGTACAAGTTCTTTTTGTACACGCTGGCGGGGTCGGTTTTGATGCTGATCGCGGTGGTGGCGATGGCGCTGCACTTCGGAACGACGGACATGACGGCGATGATGGGAGGCAAATTTTCGAAAGAGGCGGCGCTATGGCTGTGGCTTGCGTTTTTCGCGTCGTTTGCGGTTAAGACGCCGATGGTGCCGCTGCATACGTGGCTGCCGTTTGCGCACGTCGAAGCGCCGACGGCGGGCTCGGTCATCTTGGCGGGCGTGCTGCTCAAGATGGGAGGCTACGGCTTTTTGCGCGTATCGATTCAAATGCTGCCCGAGGCGAGCGCCTATTTCGCGCCGTACGTGATCGCGTTGAGCCTTGTGGCGGTGGTCTACGCGTCGTTTGTGGCGTGGGCGCAGACGGACATGAAGAAGCTGATCGCGTACTCGTCGGTGGCGCACATGGGCTACGTGACGTTGGGGTTGTTCTGTTTCAACATGCAAGGGTTCGACGGCGCGATGATGACGATGCTGTCGCATGCGTTCGTGGCGGGGGGATTGTTTTTGTGCGCGGGCGCGGCGCACGACAGATTGGGAACGCATGAGATCGCGCGCTTCGGAGGCGTAGCGGCGGTTATGCCGCGTTATGCGGCGTTTTTCATGATTTTTGCGCTGGCGGCGATAGGGCTGCCGGGGCTGTCGGGCTTTGTGGGCGAGTTTTTGAGTCTTCAGGGAGCGTATTTAAAGAATCCGTGGATGGCGGGCGTCGCGTCGCTCGGCGTGGTGTTGAGCGCGATCTACATGCTGGGATTGTACCGGCGGATTTTTTTCGGGCCTATCGTGAAAAAGGACGTGCGCGCGATGAAGGATTTAAGCGGACGCGAGGTCGCGATGCTGGCGCCGCTTGTGGTTTTGATTTTGTGGATCGGCCTTTATCCCTCGACGTTCCGTAACGTCTACGCGCCGACGCTAGAGAGGACGTTGACGCTGGTGCAGGCGCAGATCGACGATGTTCCGGATGAAGAGGAGGCGTTGCATGATTGAGCCTCGCTCGTTTGCGGTCGTGTTGCCCGAGTTGGAAATAGCGGCGTCGGGATTGGTGCTGTTGCTGGCGGCGGCGGTCGGAGGGCGTCGCGCGACGCGGTTTTTGGGATGGCTTGCGATCGCGGCGTTCGTCGCGGCCGGAGCGGCGTTGTTTTCTCCCGAAAGGCTCGCCTTTATAAAAGGAGGCCTGCTTCCGGCTTATGCATTTAAGGGGATGTTCGTGGACGACGCGTTTGCGCGGTTTGCGAAAGCGGTCGTGTTGGCGGCGTCGGGATTGTCGATTTTGCTGTCGTGGACGTATTTCGAGAAGGAAGGGCAAGACCGCCCCGAATGCCCGGTGCTGATCGCGTTTGCGGCGTTGGGAATGATGCTGATGATCTCGGCGAGCGACCTGATCGCGCTTTACGTGGGGATCGAGCTGCAAAGTCTGCCGCTTTATATATTGGCGGCGTTCAACAGGACGGACTCGAAGTCAAGCGAGGCGGGGCTGAAGTATTTTGTGCTCGGAGCCATGTCGTCGGGGATCATGCTTTATGGGCTGTCGCTGCTGTACGGGTTTGCGGGGGCGACGGATTTTGCGTCGCTTGGGGCCGCGCTAAGCGGGGACGAGCCGGTTTCTTCGGGGGCCGCGATCGGCATGCTTTTTGTGTGCGCGGGGCTGGCGTTCAAGATCGGAGGCGCGCCATTTCACATGTGGGCGCCGGACGTGTACGAAGGCGCGCCGACGCCCGTGACGGCGTTTTTTGCGACGGGGCCGAAGCTGGCGGCGTTTGCGCTGTTGGTGAGGTTCATGCTGGGCCCGATGGGAAGCCTGATGGAGCAAGGCGGGCGCGAGGCGGTGCTGTTTGTCTGCGTGGCGTCGATGCTGTGGGGAGCGTACGCGGGGCTGGCGCAAACGAACGTCAAAAGGATGCTGGCGTACAGCTCAATCCTCAACGCGGGAACGATGTTGATCGGCGTTGTCGTCGGCGGAACCGGGGGCGTGCAGGCGTTGCTGATCTATTTCACGATTTATGCGTTAGCGACGTTGGCGGCCTTTGCGATTTTGCTGTGTTTAAGGCGTGGCGGCAAGGCGGCCGAAAATCTCGGCGATTTGTCCGGATTGTCGAGAACGCACCCGCTGGCTGCGTTGGCGATGGCGGCGGCGATGTTTTCTCTGGCCGGAGTGCCGCCGTTGGCCGGATTTTTCGGGAAATATTTTATCTTTCTCGCGGCGGTGCAGGGCGGTTTTGTGCCGTTGGCGCTGGTCGGGGTCTTGGCGAGCGTGGTGGCGGCGTTTTACTATCTGCGGGTTATCAAGGTCATGTACGCGGACGAGCCGGTCGCGCCGCTCGATCCGTTGCCGGATTGGAGCGTGAGGTTGGTCGCGGGACTGGCGGCCGTGGGGGTGTGCGGGCTGGCCTTTGCGCCGACGTATCTGGTCGACGGGGCGATAAGGGCGGCCAAGGGGCTGATCGTGTGATGCGCTTCGATATATTCCAGCTTAACGAGACGGGAAGCACGAACGACGACGTAAAGAAAGCGGCCGAGGCGGGCGTGGCCGAAGGGATGGTTGTCTGGGCCTTAAGCCAAAAGTCCGGCAAGGGGCGTCTTGGCCGCGCGTGGGAGTCGCCGCAGGGGAATCTATATTTTTCGGTATTGTTGAGGCCGCCGCGGCCCAAGCGGGCGTGGGGCCATTACAGTTTTGCGGCGGGCGTGGCGATAGCCGAGACGGTGGGCGCGATTTTGCCGGACGCGAAGATCGAGCTTAAATGGCCGAACGACGTGTTGGTGAACGGCAAGAAGATATGCGGGATATTGCTAGAGGGCGGCGAGGGGTGGCTCGTGATCGGGATGGGGATCAACGTGGCCTCGACGCCGAAGACGCCGTTGTATCCGACGACGAGTCTTGCGGCGGAAGGGGCGACCGCGCTGGCGGTCGAGGGCGTGCTGAACGGTGTGTTGGACCGTTGGGGGGCGTGGTACGAGAAGCTGAACAAAGAGGGTTTCGAGCCCGTGCGGGCCGAATGGCTCAAGAGGGCGCGGCGGGGGGTGGTGCGCGTGCGCCTGCCGGGCAGCGGCCAAGAAGAGCTGGCGGGAGCGTTTGTGGATTTGGACGAGGAAGGGAATTTGGTGATGCGTCTTGAGGACGGGACCGAGCGCCGCATCGCGGCAGGGGATGTGATTTTTTGAGATTTAAATGAAAAATGAAGTCTTAATTCGTTGTCTGAATGATGAATCCGACGCAAAGGTTATTGCGGGCTGGTTTCATGATTTCTGGGGACAGATTCCACCTTATCTTAGTCTTGAACAGGAGTATGAAGGGCTGAAAAAGTCGTTCCGAAGCGAAAGCGCCGACCTTCCTTTTTCTCTCGTTTATTATTTAAATAAGGAACCCGTCGGGATCATTTGTATTGGTAAAGAAGAAATGCATTCGGGCCGAAGCGATCTGTCTCCGTGGGTAAATTCGACGTTTGTCATAAAAAGTATGCGCCACAAAGGCATCGCTTCGGCGCTGCTGAGCGAACTGCACAAAATTCTTAAAGAGCTTAGGTACAGGCACGTCTATGTGGCAACGCGCGAGATGGCGAAGCTCTATCGAAGCAACGGATATGAACGGCTATCGACAGAACAACACGATGGCGTAAATTTTGATGTGTTGATGCGAAAGCTTGATTAATTAGCGCCCTAAAAAACCTCACTTCGGCAAAAAGCAGTGCTCCATCGTTGGGAACGCGCCCGAGCGGACTTCGTCGGCGTATTGCTTGATGGCGGCCTCGATGAGGGGCGCGAGTGTGGCGTAGCGTTTGACGAACTTCGGCGTGAAGTCGAGGAAGGTGCCGACGATGTCGTCGATGACAAGGACCTGTCCGTCGCAAGCGGGCGAAGCGCCGATGCCGATGGTGGGGATTTTGGACGCGGCGGTGATGTCGCGGGCGACGGGTTCGAGGGTTCCTTCGATGACGTACGAGAAAGCCCCGGCGTCCTCAACGGCCTTGGCGTCGGCCATGACTTTTTTCATGCTTTCGTCGTTGCGGCCCTGAATTTTAAATTTTCCGGCCTCGACGGATTGCGGCATAAGGCCGATGTGGCCCATGACGGGGATATTGTGGGCGACGAGATTTTTGATGATCGCGGCCATTTCAATGCCGCCTTCGAGCTTCACGGCGTCGCATTTGGTTTCGGACATGGCTTTCTGCGCGTTAGCGAGGGCCTTTTCGGGGGTGTCGTAGGTGGCGTAAGGCATGTCGAAAACGACGAGGGCATGCTTGGCGCGGTTGGCGACGGCCTGCGTGTGGCGGATCATCATTTCCATGGTGACGGGCTTCGTGCTGTCAAAGCCGTAGATGGTCATGCCGAGCGAATCTCCGACCAAAATAATGTCCACGAGAGGGTCCATGATCTGGGTCATAGGCGCGGTATAGGAGGTGAGGCAGACGATGGGTTTGCCGCCTTTTTTGATGTCTTTAGTCGTTATTTTCATGAGGGCCTCCTACGGATCGTTAACGATTGAAACATGGCATTTTGCCCAAGGAGAATCTAGTGTAATGTCTCGCAGCGCAGCATGAAAAGCGCAACACGTAATT
>CAYUPD010000085.1:0-6345 GCA_964446645.1 uncultured Rhodospirillaceae bacterium | reverse complement strand
CAGCGGGGGCCGTTTCTATAGACGGAACGCAGGGAACCGCATATTCCGTTCCCTACCCCAATTATGCGCCGCCAAGCTATAATTCCAGCTATAGTTATGGTACGCCTACCTATACTCATCAGATATACGGGCAGTAGAATCTTCGAACACCACCCGCCCTTTCGGCCGGAAGAGTTGCAAGGAGTTACATCATATGACCGATACCTCTGGCACCGAACCTCACGATCAGGATTTAAACGTATCGTCAGAGATCGACGCCGTTCAGGATACGCAAGAGACGACGACGGAAGCCCCTTCCGATTATGAGTTCTCCGACGACGCCCTGCCGGAAGACCCAGCGGAAGAAAAACCGGCCAAGCGTTCCGCCTTTTTGCCGATTGCTGCCGCTGTCGGCGGTCTTTTGCTGATGGGCTCTGTCGCCTGGTGGTCCTTAAAGGGAGATTCGGCCTTCTCTCTTCTTCCCGCAACCAACAATCCCTTAAATGCCGCCGCCGTGTCGGCTCCGACGCCTTTCCGTCCTGACGATTTCAAAATCGCCGCGCCTGTGCCGGCGACAACGGAAGCCGTCGCGACAAAAACGGACTCGGCCGATCAAAAAGAAGAAACTGCGGCAACATCGCCGCTGGGCGTTTCGTCCAACGCTCTTCCTTCGGCGCCGGAACAGGTTCCTCAACAAGCCGCCGCGCCTACAGAAGCCCCCGCGCCGCAAAGCGCTCCCGCTGTTCCTGTTTCAGCTCAGCCCGTCGCGGAGCCGGCTCCGGCCTTGGCAATGGCGGCTTCGCCCGCGCCCACAACCAACGATGCGATTCAAGCCCGCGCGGACAGCCTGCAAAAAGATCTCGATCTGGCAAAACAGCAGATCGATAAGCTGACGGCCGAACGAACCGCCCTCGCCGAAAAAGCCGACACGGCGGAAGCTTCAGCAAAAGCCCTGCAAGACAAGGTCGCCGCGCTCGAACAAAAGCTTAGCGCGGTGTCGCCAAAAGAAGCGGCGGATGCCCCGATTGCCAAAGCGCCGAAAGAAAGCGTCGTTGAAAGCACCGGAGCCGACCAGGAGGCCCTCCCGACCCCCGTTGAAAAACCGGCGCCTGTCGTTAAAAAAGCTTCGCGCAGAACCGCGCAAAAAGCGGCAAAAACAACGGCAAAACCGTCAAGTTCCTTTGTTTTGCGCGCTGTCTCGGGAGGGCATGCATGGATCTCCAAGAACGCGGCTTCTTCTGAGCTTATGGAGGTTGTTGTCGGAGACCCGGTTCCGGGAATTGGCTCCGTTAAAGCGATCGAGCAGATCAACGGAAAATGGGTCGTTCGCGGAACGCGCGGAACGATTCAGTAGGCATTTCCGGCCAAAACCCCTATTTTTACCCCCGTCGGACCGTCTCCGGCGGGGGTTTTTCTTCAAAAGAAACCGGCGGTCCTCCCTTGCTTTTTTGCCATAAAACAGCCATCTAAGTAACGCAAAAAGCATAAGCGTTTTCTTTGACCTTTGGCGTTGTGATGATTTCTTCCCTTTTCCGCAAGCTGTTCGGCTCTCATAACGACCGCATTCTGCAAACCCAGAATCCCCTGATTGCCCGAATTAATGCTCTTGAGCCGCAATTTGTAGCGCTTACCGACGAAGCTTTGCGCGCCAAAACGGTCGAGTTTCGCAAACGGCTCGCGGATGGAGAAACGCTCGACTCGTTACTGCCGGAGGCCTTTGCGACAGTTCGGGAAGCGGCCAAAAGGGTTTTGGGCCAGCGCCCGTTCGACGTCCAATTGCGCGGCGGCATCGTCCTTCATCAGGGTAAAATCGCCGAAATGCGCACGGGCGAAGGAAAAACGTTGGTCGCCGTTCTTCCCAGTTATTTAAATGGCCTAACCGGCAAAGGGGTTCACATCGTTACCGTCAACGATTACCTCGCTAAGCGCGACAGCGCTTGGATGGGCCGCATCCATAACTTTCTCGGTCTTAACGTCGGATGCATCGTGCACGGCCTGACGGATGACGAGCGGCGCGAAGCTTATGCCGCCGACATAACGTACGGCACCAATAATGAGTTCGGCTTTGATTATCTGCGCGACAACATGAAATTCGCGTCCGAAGATCTCGTACAGAGGCCCTTTAATTTTGCCATCGTTGACGAGGTCGACAGCATTTTGATCGACGAGGCCCGAACGCCGCTTATTATTTCCGGCCCGGCGGAAGATTCTTCCGACTTATACAAAAAAGTCGACGCGCTGATCCCGAAGCTCGCTCCGGCGGATTACGAAAAGGACGAGAAGGGAAAAGCCGTAACGCTTACCGAAGACGGAAACGAGACCATCGAACGTCTTTTGGGCGAGGCGGGCCTTCTGGTGCCCAATTCCAGCGGCCTATACGACCCGGCCAACGTAACGATCGTCCACCATGTCAACCAAGCCCTGCGCGCGCATAAAATGTTTGCGCGGGACGTCGATTATATCGTGAAAAACGATAAAGTCGTTATTATCGACGAGTTTACCGGCCGCATGATGGAAGGCCGCCGGTTTTCGGACGGCCTCCACCAAGCGCTCGAAGCCAAGGAACACGTTACGATTCAGCGCGAAAACCAGACGCTGGCCAGCATTACGTTCCAGAATTACTTCCGCCTATATCCGAAGCTCTCAGGCATGACGGGCACGGCGCTAACCGAAGCTGCCGAATTCGCTGAAATTTATAACCTCGACGTTATTGAAATTCCGACCAACGTATCCGTTATCCGCGAAGACCTGAATGACGAAGTCTACGGAACGATGGAAGAAAAAAACGCCGCCATCGTCAAATTGATCGAAGAGTGCCGCACGCGCGGCCAGCCCGCGTTAGTGGGAACGGTATCGATCGAAAAATCCGAGTTTTTATCCGAGCTTTTGAAGAAAAAGGGCGTTCCCCACAACGTTCTTAACGCGCGCTTTCACGATCAGGAAGCGGTCATCATCGCGCAAGCCGGGCGGCCGGGCGCCGTAACGATCGCGACGAACATGGCGGGGCGCGGAACGGACATCCAGCTCGGCGGCAATTTTGACGCGCGCCTTGCCGAACTTTCGGAAAACGGAACGCCGGACGAAGCTGCGGTCGCCGCCTTGCGCAAGGAGATCGACGAGGCCCGCGAGAGGGCGCGGCAAGCGGGCGGCCTCTTCGTTATCGGCACGGAGCGGCATGAATCGCGGCGCATCGATAACCAGTTGCGAGGCCGATCGGGGCGTCAGGGCGATCCGGGCGCGTCGATGTTTTTCCTTTCGCTCGAGGACGATTTGATGCGTATTTTCGGCGCACATACGCAAGCGCAGACTATTCTTGCCAAGCTTGGGCTTCGCGACGGCGAAAAAATCGCGCATCCGTGGATTACGACGGCGCTGGCAAAAGCGCAGCAAAAGGTCGAGGCGCGCAATTTCGACATCCGCAAGAACCTGCTGAAGTTCGACAACATCATGAACGACCAGCGCAAGGTCATCTACGAACAGCGCCGGGAAATCATGGCGGCCGAGAACGTCTCGGACGTCATCCGCAACTTGCGCGAAGACGTTATCCACGATCTCGTAGCGCGCGCGATACCTCCGCACTCCTACGTCGAACAATGGGATGTCGCCGGACTGCGGGATGGTATTAAAGACCTTCTGGCGCTCGAACTTCCGGTAGACGCCTGGGCGGCGGAAAACGACATCGCCGAAGAAGAAATCGAAGAGCGCCTCCGCTCGGCGGCAGAAAGCAAGATCAAGGAAAAAACGGCCGTTCTACAAGAAGACGCGCTGCGGCATGCCGAGAAAGCGGCCCTGCTCGGCACGCTCGATCAGGCATGGAAAGAACATCTTTTAGCGCTCGACCAGCTTCGCCAAGGCATTCACTTGCGCGGATACGGCCAGCGCGACCCCCTCAACGAATACAGCCGCGAAGCCTTCGGTCTTTTTCAGCTTATGCTCGTTTCCGTTCGCGAAGAGGTAACAAAGACATTAATGCACGCCGGCATGCGCCTGCCCTCAATGGAAGAAATTTTAGAGCGTCAACGCGCCGCAGCCTTGACGGAACTTAGCGGCGCCGAAGCCGGGGCGGCCATGCCTTTCGGCGCGCCCCAGGAATCGCTTCCGGCCCCTGCGCGGACGCCTCTTGCCGCAGCGCCGCTTCAATATGCGCCCTTCGACCAGAACAACCCCGAGACGTGGGGCCATACTCCCCGCAACGCGCCCTGCCCCTGCGGCAGCGGCAAAAAATACAAACATTGCCACGGCGTTGCTCGATAGGAGCTTATCTTGCCCCCTTCCATAGTTGTACCTTTTGTCACCCCGCGGAATTATCCGCGTGCGGCTCTTTTGGCCTCTTTAGTTTTTGCCGTATGGCCCCTTGGCGATGCGTTTTTAAAAATGGCCGGACATAGGGACGTTCCGAAAGGAGAAATTCTTTTGATTTGCGGCTTAAGCAGCATGGCCGCTGTTTTTATCGTGACGGCTCTTCGCGGAAAACTGCCCAATCTTCGCCCGCAAAATTGGAAAGGACTTCTTTCTTTAGGGGCGTGCCAACTGGCAAGTTTTTCTCTTTGGGTCTCCGCTCTGCCGCTGCTCCCTCTTGCCAACGCCTATGTGTTTTCTTTTCTTGCCCCCATGGCCGTTGCCTGTCTCGCCGCCGCATTTCTAAAAGAGCCGTTCGGCTGGAACCGGGCCGGCGCCATTGCCGTCGGCTTTTCCGGCGTTGTCGTCGCCGTCCATCCGGAAAGTCTCCTCCAAAACGCAAGCGCTACGTTTCCATACCTGCTCCTTTTCGTCAACATGCTGGCGTCGGCCACGCAAATGTTTTTGTTGCGCGTTGTAGCCGATAAAGAACAAAGCGAAAGCACGGTTTTCTATGCCCGCGCCGTTATGGCCTTTGGGGGCTTAATTCTTTGTTTTTCAACAGGTTTTGTCTCTCTTGATCTGTGGACGTTCTTGGCTCTTTGCGGCTCGGGTGCCATCGGCGGCCTTGGTTGGACCCTTTTGGCTCAAGCCTTCAAATACGCTCCGGCAGCGGCGGTTGCTCCTTTTCAATATTCTCAATTATTCTGGGGAGCCATTATCGGATTTTTGATCTGGGAAGACCTTCCGACGCTTTATCTCGTTTGCGGCGTTGCCATTATCATTGCGGCGAATCTTTATCTTTTTCAGTTTGAGCGACGCATTAGCCGCACGATGCCGCGTATCTAATAAAAAAACGGCCGCCGCTTTTAGGCGACGACCGTCTTGTTTTTCAAAGCTTAGGCCTTTTGCGTCAGGTCTTCGCCCGTGGCTTGATCGACCGCTTTCATAGAAAGCTTGACCTTGCCGCGATCGTCTATGCCCAAAACCTTGACGCGAACTTCGTCCCCGACCTTGAGGAAGTCCGAAACGCGCTCAATGCGCTGCGGCTTGATTTCCGAGATATGGACCAATCCGTCACGCGCGCCGAGAAAGTTCACGAACGCGCCGAAGTCGACGATCTTGACGACCTTGCCGACGTAGACCGTGCCGATTTCGGGTTCGGCCACAATGCCTTTGATCCAGTTAATCGCGGCATCCGCGGCTTTTTGATCGACGGCGGCGACTTTGATCGTCCCGTCGTCTTCGATATCGACCTTAGCTCCGGTCGTCTCGCAAATTTCGCGAATGACCTTGCCGCCCGTGCCGATAACTTCGCGGATTTTATCTTTCGGAATCGTAAAGGTCGTGATGCGCGGCGCATTTTGGTTGACGCCCTCACGCGCAGTCTGAAGCGCCTTGGCCATCTCGCCCAGAATATGCATACGCCCGGCTTTCGCCTGATCGAGCGCAATGCGCATGATTTCGGGCGTAATGGACGTGATTTTGATGTCCATCTGCAGCGACGTGACGCCTTTTTCGGTTCCCGCGACCTTGAAATCCATGTCACCGAGGTGATCCTCGTCGCCAAGGATGTCGGTCAAAACCGCGAAGCCGCGATCTTCCTTGATGAGGCCCATGGCAATGCCCGCGACCGGCGCCGGCATCGGAACGCCCGCGTCCATAAGGGACAGGGACGAGCCGCAAACGGTCGCCATCGAGGACGAGCCGTTGGATTCGGTGATTTCCGAAACCACGCGAATGGTGTAGGGAAACTTATCCTTGGCCGGAAGCAAGGGATGGATTGCGCGCCAGGCAAGCTTTCCGTGGCCGATTTCGCGGCGTCCGGGGCTCCCCATGCGGCCCGTTTCTCCGACCGAATACGGCGGAAAATTATAATGCAGCATGAACGGCTCGCGGTATTCGCCTTCGAGCGCGTCGATAATCTGCTCGTCCTGCCCGGTGCCAAGCGTCGTAACCACAAGCGCCTGCGTTTCGCCGCGGGTAAACAGGGCGGAGCCATGCGCGCGCGGCAGAATGCCGACTTCG
>CAYUPD010000084.1:0-6409 GCA_964446645.1 uncultured Rhodospirillaceae bacterium | reverse complement strand
TAATATGCAGCTTATATTGATAAGGAGATTTCGAAATGGACTGTTTTCAAAAGATGAACAAATATTTGCTCGCGAGAGTTAAACTCATCGAAGGCCTCCTCGAAGAGAACGCTTCTCAATCCGGCATCATATCTTTCCATCAAACCCTGCACGCTCAAATCATCGGCGATCCCATGCAGGGAGATTTTCTCCGCCTTAGCAAGGAATGCGAAAAGAGCGGGGTTTTCGACGATGTTTTGCCGTTCGACGGGCGCGAGCACTCTTACATCGAGATTGGCGGATGGCTCGGCGACCAAGGGGCGGCATTGCGCTACATGGCTCTGGCTGCGCATTTTGGGTTGGCCCGGTTGATGACGCCGGATAACATGTTTGGGCAGACTGCGCCTCAAGACATAGCAAACGGTCTTTTTGCAACCGGTCACTGCACAATGACCGGTAAAAATGTGACTCCTTGCGTTCGTCAGCACTTCAGAAATAGCATCCCATAACCCAACAACGAAAAGCCCCGTTCCCGGGCTTTTTTACAATGCCCTCTTTTACTTCTTTCCCAAATCGGGCATCCTTCGCCCACGCAACAATCGAAGGATATCCATGCACGCGCACGAAAAACAAACTGTCGCTTTGAGTTCGATGTTCGCCAGCGCCCTGCTGACGATCGGCAAGCTGGTCGTAGGGCTTCTGACGGGCAGCCTCGGCATATTGTCCGAGGCGCTGCACAGCCTTCTGGATTTCGGCGCGACGATCATCACGTACATGGCGGTTCGGGTCAGCGACAAACCGGCGGACGACGAGCACCCCTACGGCCACGGCAAGATCGAGAGCATCGCGGCGCTGGCCGAAACAGCCCTGCTCTTCATAACGAGTTTCTGGATCATCTACGAAGCCGCGCACCGTATCGTGTCCGGCAATTTCGAGGTCGAGGCAACGTGGTGGTCGATAGCCGTGATATTGGCGTCGATTGCCATCGACTTTTCGCGCTCGCGCGCCTTAAAAAAAGTCGCCGAGAAAACCAAAAGCCAAGCCTTGGCGGCGGATGCTCTGCACTTCAGCTCGGATATTCTTAGCTCTATCGTCGTGCTGGTCGGGCTCGGGTTTGTCGCGATGGGATGGCCGCTCGGCGATCCTCTTGCCGCAGCGGGAGTCTCGCTTTTTGTCTGCCATGCCGGATGGGTCTTGGGACGAAACACCATCGATACGCTAATCGACGCCGCGCCCAACGGGGCGGTAAGCCGGGTCACCGCGCTTATCCGGTCTGTCGAAGGCGTCGCCGAGGTCAATCGGGTACGCCTGCGTCCGGTCGGCAGCGTCCTGTTTGTCGATATCGACATCGCCGTGGCGCGGACTTTATCGCAGCCTCAGGTGACGGCGATATGCCAAAAGATATCCGGGGCCGTGAAAAGCGAAATGCCGGAATCCGAAATAGCCGTGACGACGCATCCCTTGGCGCTTGACACCGAGACGGTACATCAGCGTGTGGGAGCGATTGCGGCGCAGCTGGGCATGAACGTGCATCATGTGACGGCGCATCGTTCCGAAGAGCGTCTATTCGTGAGTTTCGACCTTGAGGTAGAAGAAACGCTGTCGGTTCGGGAGGCACACGCGATGGCGACGCGGCTGGAGGCGGCCATTCGCGCCGAGTTCGGCGAAACGGCGGAAGTCGAAACGCATATCGAGCCGCTTCAGGACAAAAGCGTCACAGGGGATCCGATCGACACGGATACGCTGGCGAAGATATCGGCGCTGCTCGGAAAGCTGCTTGAGGAGACGGGGCTTCTGGGCCACATGCACAAGGTTCGGGTAAGGAACACGGCGAACGGGCTGATCGTGATTTTCCACTGCCGGACGGACGGCGCGCGAACGATTGCCGAGGTTCACAAAGCGACCGATGCGCTGGAACTTAAATTGCAAACAGCGTATCCGGGCATCTGGCGGATTGTAGCGCACACGGAGCCGGAAATTGCCCCACAGATAGTCGTTTAGAAAGCCTGGCCGCGCTTCAGAAGCGTCGGGAAGGTTTTGAGGATAATGACGATATCGAGCCACAGGCTCCAGTTACGTGCATACCAGGCTTCGAGGCTGACGCGTTCCTTGAAGGTCAATTGGTTGCGGCCGCTGACCTGCCAAGGGCCCGTGATGCCGGGACGAACGGCCTCGTAAGAGCTGAAGTCCTCGGCGTAGAAGTCTTCCTGCCCTTCCATGCACGGACGGGGGCCGACGAGGCTCATGTCGCCCTTAAGGACGTTGATGAGCTGGGGCAATTCGTCGATGCTGGTCTTGCGCATAAACTCGCCGAATTTGGTGATGCGCACGTCGTTTTTGAGCTTCTGGAACTTGTTCCACTCTTCGGCGGCAGCGGGATCTTCGGCCAGCGTGCGGGTCAAAGCGTCCTCGGCGTCGATGCGCATGGAGCGGAATTTATAACACTGGAAGATGCGGCCTTCCTGCCCGACGCGGGGCTGGGTAAAGAAAGCGGGGCCGCCGTCGCGGCGGATAATCAGGGCCACGGCGGCAAAAAGGGGCATCAGAACGAACAAGCCGACGCTTGAGCCGACGATATCGACGATGCGCTTCATCAGGCGCGGCAAGGGGAGCTTGAGGCGATTGGTGTCATGCAGCATCATGACGTCGCGCATCATGAAGTGGTGAGGCGTCATGGTGCTGGAAGGGAGGCCGAGCCACGGGGGAACGATCGAGCAAGGGACGCGTGCGCGAGGCAAGGATTTAAGAGCGGATTGATAACGTTCGATGTCGCTGCCTTCGAGGGCGAGGAAAACGTACGAAGCGTCGTGGAGCATCAAGACCTGTTTCCAGGAGTTGGTTCTCTTCATGTTCGAGAGGACGGAGGGAGGCAGTTGCTCGAGGATTTTGAAACCGAGATGTTTGTCGCCGGAGAGAACTTTGAGCGCTTCTTTGGAGGTCGAGCCGTCGCCGATGACGATGGCGGGGATATTCCAAAGGCCGACCTTGTCGAGGCGGCGACGAACGAGCGACCTGTTAACGAGGGAAAAGAGGCCGAACATGACCCAGCAAAGGGCGGTCCACAAACGGGAGCCGTTGTTGTGGGAAGCGAATTCGATAAAGCCGCTGGCGATGAAGCCGACGCTGGCGGCGCCGAGTATATGGCCGACGGCTTCCCAGTACGGCAAGCGCTGGCGATAATGGCCGCGGCTATCGAGCCAGAGGATGGAGGTAAGGCCGATGACCCAAAAAACGGTAAAGCTCTGGGGCGTGACGAGATTGAAAATGGCATGAGGGAGCGAACCTTTTTCGATCACGTTGCGCAACAGAACCAAAAGCATCCCGCCGAGATAGGAGAAGATGAGGGCGCCGACGTCTGCGGCGAGAAGCCAGCGGCCCGAGAGGCGAACGCGGCTATGGAAATCGGGGAATATCTGGGGAACGGAAGAGAACGAACTTTTCCGATTTAAAATTTCGGGTTCGCTTTCGGAAACGAAACTTTTTTCAGAATGGAGCTGAAACATAATTCCTCAAAAAACAGGTTTGGCTTTCAACAAAGAACCGAACTACGACTTTCGTTTACCAAAAATTTACCTCGTCTAACAAACCGTTAATTTCCTTACTGAGGACAGTGATTCCTACCATGAAAGTATTATAAACTCAATAGGTTAGTCGTGAGTCATACAAATATTTACCATATACCATCTTGAGTATACGGGCTATTTTTGACCAACAAGGGGTTGATTTTTTTATTGGGCCGTCTCGACGGTTTTAATGCTTTCGGAGGCATTCGTTTCTTTTTTGTAAAAATCCAGAAGTCGTTGCCGCGCGTGGGGAAGATCTCCGTCTTGAGGGATCAGAATGCGCGAGTGGGGGTTGGCAAACACGTGGCGGGAGAGGAAGTGGCCGGTAATTTCCAGACCGGAGACGATGTCCGAGGCGGACCAAGAGCCGCCGCCGAGCAAAAACGAAGGCAGAGGGAAAAGCTTGTCGCGATAAGGTTCGCCTGCTTTCAAGGAGACGGCGCGGCCCGTGCGGGGACTGACGTAGGCGAGATTTTCGGTTTCTCCGCTGGCGGCGCACTGGCTGAGGTCGAGGCCGTAGCCGAGCGCCTGCAAGAGAGACATCTCCCATTTGACGTAGACGGGAGCCCAAAGGTCGGCGTCCTGCAGCGCGAGGAGAGTCGCGAGTCCGGCGTAGACGCCGGGCATGGGCTGGCGTTCTGGAAGGCTGGCCTCGGTGACGGCGCAAGCGGACGAAATGATAGAGAGGATTTCCGGCGCGTCGAGCCAGAGGGCGGCCTGAGCGGCGGCGAGGTCGAGCGTATAATTTCCCAATTGATCGAGAAGCCGCGCGCGCCATTTGGCCTGAACGCGATTGCCCGGCTGCAGGACGGGACGCGCCGTGCGCCCCTGCCCGCCGGGAACAAGGCCTGCATGGCGTCCGTGAGCGGCGGTCAATAAAGAAGCGACGGCCGCGTTTTCGCCGTGCGGGCGGGCCGATAGAACAATGCCTTCGTCAATCCATTCCATGCGAAGGAGTCTAGCAAATACAGATGAACATCGCTATAGATGAAGCGTCTTTTTTAAGGGACGATGCATGTCCGTAGCCTTTCATTACACAGCCATCAAGCCGCGAACGGGGGCCGAGCGCGAAGTCTTCGGCCTGCAAGTCGCGATTGCGGATTTGGTCAAAGCGTATCTTCGGCACGGCCGGGCCGAGACGTTTTCGTTTTTGATCGGTTCGGCGGACGAACAGGAGGAGGTGCGGGCGCTGGCCGCGCAAGCGGGCCTCGATCCGAACCGCTTGGCGTTTTTAGACCGGCGTTTTCCCGAAAAGAATCTGCCGGCGTTTTCGACGGTTTTTCGCGCCGAGCCGGACACGCGCCGGATGCTCTGGCTGCGGCGGCTGGGAGGCGATTTCGACTTTTGCGGGCTTGCGCACGCGATCAGCGGCGCGGAGGCGGGCGAGGTCTTGCAGGATTACTGCCTGTCCCCGTCGCGGGAGACGGACGCGATCATATGCCCGTCGCACGCGGTCAAAAACGCGATCCGCGCCTTTTGGGACTCGTACGGGGATTATCTGCAAACGCGTTTTGGCGCGGCGTACCGGTGCCCCGTGCAGTTGCCTGTTATCCCGTTGGGCGTCGATATCGAGAAATTCGCGCAAAAGACAGCGGCGGACAAACGCGCCGCGCAGCGCCGCACCTTGGGGGTCGAAGAGAACGACATCGTCCTTCTTTGGGTGGGCCGTTTAAGCGCGGCGATCAAGGCGCATCCATTGGCGATGTACCGCGCGGCCGAACGCGCGGCAGCGGCCACGGGAGCGCGCGTGCGGCTTGTCATGGTCGGATATTTCGTTCCGGCGGAAGCGGAGGAACAATTCAAAAAGCTCGCCGCCGAAACGTGCGTCAAAGCTTCGGTGACGTTCATTGCGGCCAACGACCCGCGCTTTCCCGAAGGCCTGTGGGCGGCGGGAGATATTTTCCTGTCCCTTATCGATAACATGCAGGAGAGCTTCGGCCTGACTCCGATTGAGGCGATGGCGGCGGGTCTGCCGCGCGTCGTGAGCGACTGGGACGGCTACCGGGACAGCGTAGAGGACGGCGAGGACGGATTTCTGGTGCGGACGATGCAGCCCCCTGCGGGCAACGGGTTTGACCTGACGGCGGAAGTGCTGAGCGGTAAAGAATTATACGGAGGTTTTCTCGCCAAGACGGCGCTGACGACGTTTGTCGACGCCGATCAGGCGGGCGACCGCCTTGCGCGGCTGATCGGCGACAAGGATTTGCGTTTGTCGATGGCGCGGAAGGCGAAAGAGCGCGCGGCGAAGATATACGACTGGAAAAAGATTATCCCGGCATACGAGGAATTGTGGAAAGGTCTGGAAGGTCGGCGCAAGGCCGCGCCGCCGAAGGCCGAGCTTTACGGATCGGCGTTTCCGCAACTGCCGGACCCGTATACGATGTACAAAACGTATCCGACGGGAGTTTTAGGCGAATCCGACCGCCTGTCGCTCGCGGCATCGGCCGAAAAGATCGAAGCCTTAATGCAGCATGCGATGAACACGTATGCATACGACATCTTAATTCCGCCTGCCGATATCGCGGCGCTTTTGGGCTGGCTCGGAAAGAACGACGGCGTCACAATTGCCTATATTTTTGCCCGTTTTAGATCGGCCGACAAAGCCGCTTTGTGGCGCACGCTTGGCTGGCTGCAAAAACTGGGCATCGTTAAAAATTCAGCTTGCCAAGCCGACTCACCGAGGTAGAGTAGAGGGAATGATCGCGTCGGTTGAAGTACCCCTCGGAAGCACCCGTTTCAGGAAATTGTAAGCGACACACTTGAAAAAGCGCGATTAGGACACCACTTCTGGTAAAGCAATTAAAACTAAAGGAGACTCTCATGGGCGCCGCCACGAAAGCCGTAACCGATTCAAGCTTTGAAGCCGA
>CAYUPD010000083.1:0-6470 GCA_964446645.1 uncultured Rhodospirillaceae bacterium | reverse complement strand
GACGTCGTGCTTTTGCCCTTCGTTCCCGTTATGCAGACGACCTTGGCCGCATGCGGCTCGGCCAGCCATAAATTCAGGATCGACGTCGTTTTTATATCGCGCAGCAGGGGATGATAGGCGCTGACTCCCGGCGACTTAACGATCACATTCGCTTCGCCTAGCGCCTTCTTGATTCCGGCGGCGTCGAAGACGGCTTTATCGCCCGACTTCATGAACGACACGTCGGCTTTCGGATTCTCGTCGATAAAAACAAATTTTTTATCCGGATCGTCCCGGCGAATATAATCCGCCGCCGCGCGGCCTTCGCGGCCCGTGCCCCAGATAACGACGTTTTTGTTCTTAAGATCGGCTTTGCGCATAAAGGAGTCCTAAAAATTCTTCCGGAACGCGGTGGTCGGGGCGCAGATCGAACAATCCCTTATACCGCGCCTCGAAATCCTTAGAAACCCCGGCAAGCCGCGCGCCCAAATCCTTTACCACCGCGTCGCTTTTCCATGCCTCGCTGCGGTACAATTTTTCCATCAACAACGCGCTTTCCTCGATCTCGCCTACGCACTCGAACGGCTTGTGCGACCCCAATCCGCACAATTCGGCAAACCCCTCTTTTTGCTTTTCATCGTCCAACAGGTTCTTGCCGAAAATCTTCTTCAACCGCTCTTTATCCAAAAACGGCGCAAGAGCCAGAAAAACAAACCGGCATTTCGGGCAATCGCAGCACCAAGTCTTCCCGCGCTTCTTCTCGTCCTGCCTGAAGGCCGTATTGCAACTCCGGAAAACCGGATGATACCTCTCAAGCTTCGCAAAACGCGCCGCTATCGCCGCTTCGCTTAAAGGCCGCAGAATCGAAAAATACCGCACGGCAGCCGATATATGCGCCGCGACGTAGTCCGAAAAGGCCGCCTCAAACGCAAGCGATTTGCTGTACTGGTGGTTGACCGGCGTTTTTCCGACCATAAGATTCGGCGCGCTCGCCGAATGCTCGTTCGACATGACCACGGCGTCATACCCGTAAAGCACGGCGCACGCCACGACGATGGCGCTCAAAATCGCCGTGATCGGCACATGGCCGTTATAAGCCCCCGACTTGTTAAGCTCGAGAATAGCGGGCGATATCTCGCGCCCAACCTTGAGCGACGGAAGCCCCGAAGCCTCCATTACCGCCTGTATCGGCCCCGGCAGCGCCTCCGCAGACTTCGCGGCCGCGATCAGCGCCACGTCGTAGCCCGCTTGCCTCAACAACTCAAACCCCACCGCGGAATCCTTGCCTCCGCCCAAGGGAACCAAGCAACGATGCGGCAGATCAAGGACCGACGATTTCGGCGCGGGCACATCGGAAATCCGGAAACGGATTTTGTCGGACAGGTCGATCCCGTTGCGGTAGGCGAATTCGCCCAGCCCTTCGCGATAGACCGTCGCGACAAAATTCGCCGTCGCACGATCACGCAGGCTTTGTAATAACTCACCCCCGCCAGCAAATGCACGAGCCGGAACGCCCGATCAAGCGCCTCGCGCCGCGCGGCGTCCAAGGCCGGGATCGGCTGCGGAAACGTTATTTTTTCTTCGAAGGACGCGCCGCCGTCGTAGCGATAACGCAGCGATAAAACGCCCGTCTGAGCGTCAAATTCGTACGAGGAAAAGATAAAAGGGCGCGGCGTCATTATGGATGGATTTTATATACGCCTTCCCCATATCCGCCAAGAGGCCGTTTTTAAATAAGGCGCCCTTATCTTAACTTGAGCGTCGAAAGCCCGATTAGCCCCAATATGCACGCGATAATCCAAAAACGGATAACCACCGTCGGCTCGGACCAGCCAAGTTTCTCAAAATGATGGTGTATCGGCGCCATTTTAAATATCCGCTTGCCCGTCAGCTTAAACGACGCCACCTGCATAATGACCGACAACGTCTCGACGACAAACAAACCTCCGATGATCGCCAAGACAAGCTCATGCTTAACAATCACCGAAATCGCTCCCAACGCGCTGCCCAGCGCCAACGACCCCGTGTCGCCCATGAACACCTGCGCCGGAGGCGCATTGAACCACAAGAAGCCCAGACAAGCCCCCACCAAGGCCCCGCAGAAGACCGCCAGTTCGCCCGCGCCCGGCACGTAATGAAGCTGCAGGTAATTCGAGAACACGACGTTGCCGACAAGATACGAAATGATAATAAAGCATAAGGCGACGATGATAACGGGAACCGTAGCCAAGCCATCCAGTCCGTCGGTCAAATTGACCGCGTTGCTGGCCCCCACCACGACGAATATCGCAAACGGCGCAAACAGAACGCCAAGCGGTATCATGTAATCCTTGACGAAAGGAACGGCGAGCATGTGCGCCGTTTCGGGCCTCGCCGTATGCATAACGGCCAACACGGCCAATGTCGCGATGCCTACCTGAATCAACAAACGAACTTTGCCCGACACGCCGTTCGACGAACGTTTCGTCAGCTTCTTGTAGTCGTCGAAAAACCCGACGAGACCAAAACCCATCGTCACAAAAAGCACCGCCCACGTATAAACGTTCGACAGGTCCATCCACAAAAGCGTGCTCGCAACCACCGATATCAAAATCATCAGGCCGCCCATCGTCGGCGTGCCCTTCTTTTTAAGGTGCGTCTCGGGGCCGTCGTCGCGGATCGGCTGGCCTTCGCCCTGCTTGGCTTTCAACCAGCGGATGATTGCGGGGCCGAACACGAAGCAGATGATCAGCGACGTCGCCATCGCGCCGCCCGTTCGGAACGTGATGTACCGGAATAAATTGAACAGGATAAAATCTTGCGCAAACGGAGCTAACAGATGAAACAGCATTCTTATTCCTTATGCATTCGCGGCCTTTTGCCGCAGCGGAACGCCCAGAGCCTTCAGGGCCTCGACGGCTTTCCCCATTTGCATGCCCTCCGAACCTTTGACAGTCAAGACATCTCCGGCCTGCATGCTTTGAGCCAATAACAACGCCAGTTCCGCGCTTCCCACAGCGTAGCCGCCGCGCAGCGAGTCGGGCAAAACGTCGTACAAATACCGCGTCATGTCGCCGCAGCAGAAAACCTGCGCAACGCCGGCTGCCAGAATATCGGGCAGCAAGCCCATGTGCAGATCGGGCGCCGCGATCCCAAGGCCGTCCATATCTCCTAACGCAAGAAGTCGGCGGCCGCCTTCGGGTATTTTTGTTTGGGCCAGAACTCGCAATGCCGCCCGAACGGATACCGGCGCGGCGCCGTGGCTTTCGTCAATGAGGCTGAACGACCATCCGCCGGAAAGCGCGATCTCGTGCCGGTCGCCGCTCCCCGCAGGAAGCCTGTAATGCGGCAAAGCCGCCGCGCACTCTTCAAGCTTTCCGCTCGCCATGTATGCCGCCAAAAGCGCCGCAAGCGAATTTTTGACGACATGCCGCCCCGGCGCGCCGACCAGATAAAAAACTTCCTGCTTCTTTACGAGAGCGCGTACCGCGCTGCCCTCCGCCGCCGGAAACTTTTCTTGCAAAGAAGCCGCCGCGCGGCTTTTTTCGGAAAACGACAAAATTTCTCCGACGCCTCTCTTTTTCGCCGCGTACGCCAACGGCGCGTGAAACTTGTTGTCGCGATCAAGAATAACGGTGCTTTTTTCGCCCATGCCTTCGAAAATCCCCGTTTTGGCATCGGCAATAGCTTCAATCGTCCCGAATGTTTCGAGATTAACGGCCTCAACCGACGTCACAATCGCTATATCCGGACATACGGCGCGGGAAAACGCCTCTAATTTGTCTTTTTGCTCTTCTTCCACGTCGAAAACCGCGTAGTCCGCGTCGCTCGGCAAACGCATCAGGGCCAAAGGCAAGCTCCATAAACCTTCATCAAGCTGCGGCCCATAAACCTTGCCGACAGCCCCCAAGCATAGGCGCAGCATCGAGGCCGTAATCGTTTTTCCCACCGAGCCCGCGATCGCAACGATCTTCCCCTTAAAGCGCCCGCGCGCCTCGCGCGCGAGTTCGCGAAAAGCATCCTGCGTGTTTCCGACAAAAACCAAGGGCGCCCCCGACGGCACACGCGGCGGATACCGGACCACCAACGCCGCCGCCGCACCCGCCGCAAAGGCATCCGCAACGTCGTCGTGCCCGTCATGCAGAGGATTTTGCAAAGCGATAAATAAATCCCCGGGCCTTGTCGTGCGGCTATTGATTGAAACTCCCTGCGCTTCCCACGACTGCTCGTGCAGGCATCGGCCCCTCGCGGCGCGGACGACATCTTCGGCTTGCCATAAAGGCGCGTCGTTCATGAAACCAGAGCCTTTCTCGCCTCTTCGGCGTCGTCGAACGGCAAAACCTTATCCCCGACAATCTGCCCGGGCTCGTGCCCCTTCCCGGCGATAATCAGGACATCGTGACTCTTAAGCCCGGCGACGCTCTCGCGTATCGCGTCGCCCCGGTCGCCGATTTCCTTCACATTGGACTTGTCCGCACAGCCAGCCAGAATTTCGGAGCGGATAATCGAAGGATTTTCGGTGCGGGGGTTATCGTCCGTCACAATCGTCAAATCGGCCTGCTTTTGAGCCAATCCGCCCATGATCGGTCGCTTGCCTTTGTCGCGGTCTCCGCCGCAGCCGAAAACGACGACAAGCCGCGCCCCCTTGTGTGCCTCAACCCGCGGACGCATGGCGCGAAGCACGCTCTCAAGCGCATCGGGTTTATGCGCGTAATCGACGAAAACCTCGCCTCCGGTTTTCGTCGCGCCGATAAACTGCAAGCGCCCCGGAACGCCCGTGACCTTCCCAAGCGCCGCCAAAGCCTCGTCCGCCTTCAAGCCTCCGCCCATCGCCAGCCCCGCCGCGCACAAAGCGTTCCATGCCTGAAAATCTCCGGCCACAGGCAAAAGGAGTTCCTCCTTCTTGCCGAACGCTTCAAGCTTCAGAACCTGCTTCCCTGACTCCGGCGCTATATCCAGAAGGCGCAGGTCTTTGGCCTTTTTTCCGTACGAAAGTATTTTGAGACCGCGCTCTTTGGCAATATCCGCTAACAGCGCAAATTGAGGGATGTCGGCATTGAGAACCGCCAGAGCACCCCGGGGCAAAAGATTGGAAAACAAGCCTTTTTTCGCCTCAAAATACGCTTCCATCGTCCGGTGATAATCGAGATGATCGCGCGACAGGTTCGTGAACGCCCCCGCCTTGAGCCGCACGCAGTCGAGGCGATTAAACTCGATTCCGTGGCTCGACGATTCCATCACCGCGTGCGTCACACCGCGACTCGCGCATTCGTCAAGCAAACGGTGCAGCGTGATCGCATCGGGCGTCGTAAGCGCGCCGTAATGGGTTCCCTCCTTCGTCACCAAACCCAGCGTTCCGATGCTGGCCGAAACGCGCCCTGCGGCCTGCCATATCTCGCGCGTAAACTGCGCCGTGGACGTTTTGCCGCTCGTCCCCGTGACGGCGACAACCACTTCGGGCTGGCGGGCATAAAAGGCCGCCGCAAAACGCGACGTTTCCTTGCGAATGTCGGGCGTCTCGACGACCGTGACCGACGCGGATATTTTCGAGTCTTTCGGGACAAGGACGGCGACGGCTCCTTTTTTGACTGCGTCGTCGATAAATGCGCGACCGTCCTGCTTGACGCCGGGCGTCGCGATAAACAGGAACCCCGGCTTAACTTTCCGCGAATCTTCGGTCAATCCGGCTATGTCGGCATCGGACCCGCTTAAAGGAAGTTTTGTCAGTTTCGAGAGCAACATAGATTCATTGAATCGAAAATCGGGTCGCTTGTCGATATAAAATTATTTGCCGGTTTTGCGTATGTTTTGTTGTGTTTACCAGCCAAAATCCTTAAACTGCCGGAATGGAACTTCGTCATACGCACAGGCTCTTCGTCGCTTCGCCCCTGAGCCAAGGCGCTTCTTTTCCGGCGACGCCCGAACAGGCCCACTACCTGCTGAATGTCTTGCGCATCGGCCCCAGAGACATCCTGCGCGCCTTCAACGGCCGCGACGGCGAATTTAAAGCCTCCGTTGCCGAAACCGGCAAGAAAAAAGCCGATATCCTTATCCACGAACGCACACGCGCCCAAGAGGTCGAGCCGGATATTTGGCTCTGTTGCGCGCCGATCAAGAAAAACCATTTCGAATACTTGCTCGAAAAAGCAACGGAACTCGGCGTCTGCGAAATCCAGCCCGTTCTGACCCAGCGCACGCAAATCCACGACGTTAACGGCGACCGCGCCTACGCTATCTGCCGAGAAGCCGCCGAGCAGTCGGAGCGCCTGAGCGTCCCGGCCGTAGGCAATCCTGTCTCTTTGGCCGACTTGATCGACGTTTTTCCGCCCGACCGCGCATTAATTGTCTGCGCCGAGTGGGGCGAGGCGACGGCAATCCATGCCGCCCTGCAAAACCCCGAACTTCGCGCCTTTAAAAAAGCCGCCGTCCTGACAGGCCCCGAAGGCGGTTTTGCCGAGGAAGAATTGGCTTTGTTGCGCCAAAAGGCGGCTCATGCCTTCTTCGTCCGCCTT
>CAYUPD010000082.1:0-6631 GCA_964446645.1 uncultured Rhodospirillaceae bacterium | reverse complement strand
TCTCGAGTATTATCTCGCCGGAAGCTTTAGGGAGTCCATAAAAAGCCGCGCCGTTACGGCAAGCGAAGGCTTCGAGAGCGCCTATTTTGCCCGCATCGTCGAAGATTTGGGCGTAAAGAGCCATCGCGTGCGGCGCGGTAAATATTCCGGCGCAGCCGCAGGGGCCTTCCTTGGCGCTTTGAGGATGGGGCGCGGAGTCGGTGCCGAGGAAGAACATCTTGTCGCCCGATGTCGCGGCCTGCACGAGCGCTTGGCGGTGCTTTTCGCGCTTGGCAAGAGGCAGGCAGTAATAATGAGGGTGCAATCCTCCCGCAAAAAGAGCGTTGCGGTTGAGGTGCAGGTGATGCGCGGTAATTGTCGCCGCCAGAAAGCCTTTTTCCCCCTCGTCGGCAACGTACAAAGCGGCGTCGAGCGAGGTAATATGCTCGAAAACGATCTTGAGCTCCGGAAAATCGCGGCGCAGAGGGATAAGGACGCGTTCGATAAAAACGGCCTCGCGATCGAAGACATCGACGGACGAGTCCGTCACTTCGCCATGCATCAGGAGCGGCATTTTGATGCGCTGCATGGCCTCGAGAACCGGATAAACGTTCTTGATGTCCGTGACGCCGCGCTCCGAGTTCGTCGTCGCATTGGCCGGGTATAGCTTGGCGGCCGTGACGATTTTTTCGTCGAAGGCCTTTTCAAGGTCGGCCCGATCCACGGCGTCGGTCAGGTACAACGTCATCAGAGGCATAAAATCCGTTTTTTTCGGCAACGCTTTTAAAATTTCGTCGCGGTATTTCTTGGCGCGCGCTGCCGTCGTCACCGGGTCTTTCAGATTAGGCATAACGACGGCGCGCGCGAACGCCTCAACCGTAAACGGCAGAACCGCCCGCAGCGTCGGCCCTTCGCGCAAATGCACGTGAAAGTCGTCGGGACGCGGAAGGGTCAGAAGATCCGTCATGCCGACAGGGTAGCTTTACCGCGCCCTCTTTGCAATTATGCAATTACGCCAAGACGCAGCCTTCGGGCGGTATTTTGAGCTTTCTATGGGCGGCCATGCGGTTGACTCCGCCGATAACGGCAAGGATCGACGCGGTCACGAAATTTTCGTGGATTCCGACGCCGTAGCATGCGCCCGGAGCGTCCTCGACGGTCATTTCGAGAAACGCGACGGCCTTGGCGTCCGAGCCTTGGCCCATCGACTGCTCGCTGTACGAAAGGATGCCTACGGGCAGCCGAAGCGCCTTGATCGTGGCGTCGATAGCCCCGTTGCCGCCGCCGCGCACCGTCACCTGCTTGCCGCAGCACTCAAAATCAAGCCTTATCCCCTGCCCTTTCTCTTGGGCAAAAAGTTCGTGGCGGACGTATCGGATCGGCTTGTCGCGGCAAAGATATTCGTTTTTAAAAAGCGTCCAGATTTGCCCGGCGCCGACTTCCTCGCCCGTCGCCTCGGCGTATTTTTGGACGACGCCGCTAAACTCGATCTGAAGGCGGCGCGGCATCGCGATGCCGTGCGAGGATTCCAGAACGTAGGCGATGCCGCCCTTGCCGGATTGGCTGTTGACGCGAATGATGGATTCGTACTTCCGGCCTATGTCCTGCGGGGCGATAGAAAGATACGGCACGCACCAATAGGACGAGTCGCCCCTGCACGCCATGCCTTTTTTAATGGCGTCCTGATGCCCGCCCGAAAAGGCCGTATGCACAAGTTCGCCCGCGTAAGGGTGCCTTGGATGCACGGGGATTTGCGTGCAGCGTTCGACGGCGCGCGCGATATCGTCGATGTTCGAAAAATCAAGTCCCGACGGTATGCCTTGCGTGTGCAAATTGAGCGCCAAGGTGACAAGATCGGCGTTGCCCGTGCGCTCGCCGTTGCCGAAAAGGCAGCCCTCGACGCGGTCCGCGCCCGCCATCAGGCCAAGCTCGGCGGCCGCAACGGCCGTGCCCCGGTCGTTGTGCGTGTGAAGGCTTAAAATCACGCCGTCGCGGTTTTTGAGGCGACGATCCATCCATTCCACCCTGTCGGCGAAAATGTTGGGCGTGCAGGCTTCGACCGTCGCGGGAAGGTTCAATATGACTTTGTTGTCCGGCGAAGCGCCCCACGCCTCGGTCACGGCGTCGCATATCTCAAGCGCGTACGGCAACTCGGTCTCGGAGAACGTTTCGGGACTGTATTCGAGCCTGAAGGCCGTTTTGGGCTGAAGGTCCGCAAGTTTTTTTATCTGCCCGACGCCGCGCACGGCCATGGCGGCAACTTCTTCTTTGGACATATGAAAGACGACGTCGCGGAAGGTCGGCGATGTTGCGGTATAGACATGGACGATGGCCTGCTTCGCGCCTTTAACCGACTCCATCGTGCGCTCGATCAGTTCGGGCCGCGCTTGGGTCAAGACCTGGATCGTCACGTCGGGCGGAATATGCCCGCCTTCGATCAACTCGCGGACAAAGTTAAACTCGGTTTCGGAGGCCGAGGGAAAGCCGACCTCGATTTCCTTGATTCCGAGGCGCGTCAGCATGCGAAAGAAATCAAGCTTGGCCGGGCCGTCCATGGGGTTAAAGATCGCCTGATTGCCGTCGCGCAAATCGGTGCTGAGCCAAACGGGCGCCTTGGTTATCGCGCGCGAGGGCCAGCGGCGCTCCGGCATATCGACGGGCGGGAAGGGTTTGTATTTATGCTGCGGTTGAATCACTTTTTTTCTCCTGTTGTTTTTAGGAAAATAAAAACCCCTAATTTGAACGATCAATGAATGCGTCTGTGCCGTTAAACTTCACTCGTTCTGCGGTACGCTACGGTCTTGCTGAAACGCCTGCACTTCTGCACCACGCTCCCCGCAACCGCTCGTGACCTATATGAATCACTCATTGACGCGCCGGTATCTCTGGGGCTGGGATGCGTTGACGAGGCTACGCGACTCTTTTCCGGTCGCGCTTCGTCAACGCCAAGGCAGGAGCAGGGCCAGCTCTTTCATTTCGGCCCCCGTTGCGTTTGCTGCATGCGCTTTGTCCAATATCGCTGGTTCTCTTCCCGCGCCGTTTCGAGCGGATCGGGGCGGAGGGCTTTTAAGCGCGGGGCGTGCTTTTCGGCCGTCATGCTTTGGGCCCACGCGGCAGCCAAAGACGCCGGGATTTTATCGGCGGAAGTCATTCCGTGTTTGTTCATAAGCGCGGCGAGGGATGTCCGAATTTCGCCGTTTTTGCTGTCTCTTTTCCATTTTTTCAGGAGATTTTTGGCCGCTCTCCGGAAAGCCGGGATGAATTTTTGCGCCCGCGCATGATTGAGCGCGACGTTTTGGCTCTTTAAGGCGGCGCAGATTTCGGCTTTCGCGGACTTGGCCGTAAGAAACTTTTCGCTATCTTCAAAATTTTTCGCTTCGATCATTTTTTTCTTCGTCTTCTGCTTTGGTTGTTTTGGGCAATAAAAAAGCCCCTGATTTGGGGCTGGGATGCGTTGACTGGTCGTGCGACTCGATGTGGTCGCCCCGCGGTCAACGCCAAAGCAGGAGTACTCTCGCTATTTTCAAAACAAGCCTTCTCAAAAAACTCTCAGGGAGACAGTGTATCCTAGCGTCGGGTCTAAAAGCAATCCTGTTTTTGGATGGTTAATAGTTTCCGTTTTCAATCAAACAAGCTTGAGCTGAAAATTGCGATTTTTCTGAATTTTTGCGCGCAGCGTACTTAAATGTACGTGAGCAGCAAAATGAGGAAAAAGCGCAATTTGCAGGCCAAGATCGTTTGATTGGGATTAACCGACTAACTCTTCGGGTTTGAAGAAATAAGCAATCTCAATCTTCGCGTTTTCGGCGCTGTCGGAGCCGTGAACCGAATTCTCCTGTACGTTCAAGGCAAACAGCTTGCGGATCGTGCCCGGCGCGGCGTTGGCGGGATTGGTCGCGCCCATGATTTCGCGGTTCTTGGCGATAGCGTTTTCGCCTTCGAAAACCTGAACCACGACGGGTTCGGACGACATATAATTGCACAAGTCATTAAAGAAGGGGCGTTCTTTGTGAACGGCGTAGAAGCCTTCGGCTTGCTCGCGCGTCATGTGAATGCGCTTTTGAGCGACGATGCGCAGGCCCTTTTCTTCGAAAACGGCGTTGATCTTGCCGGTCAGATTGCGCTTCGTGGCGTCGGGCTTGATGATGGAAAATGTCCGTTCAACGGCCATAGCATATACTCCTGAGATTTAAGATGGCGTGGGTTATAGACGGCTTGAAGGCCATGCGCAAGCCGAAGAAGGGGCTTCGGTTTTGCTGTGAGCGGCGCGCGCCCGCCAATCCTGAAGATTGGACTCCATGATTCTCAGCGTTTCGGCGCACTCTCCCGGGGATCGCCGTCCCATCATCCTCCCCGCGACGATATAAAGCAGCCGCTCGGCCCAAGCAAAATCGATGGGGATCCCCGACCGCGCGGTAAATGCTTCCGCCATGTCGGGCGCAAGTCCCGGCTTGCACGTCATGGGAGAAAGAAACATTTCCTCCAGCGATCTCCGAGCGTCAGGCTCAAACCAAAGACGAGTTCGCGGCTCGGTGATAGACGCCAAATCCAGAATGCCCACTCTGTGATCCCGCTCTTGCGTAAAATTATAGGGATGTATGTCGTTATAGATGAGGCCGTGCTTCGTCCATAATTCCGCCGCGAATTCGCCGATGGCGCGGCCAACCTTGCTATAGTCCCACCCGTCGGGAATATATCCGCAAGGCTTTTCCAAACGGGTCATGACGAGATAATTCGGATTCTTTCCGTACGCTATCGGCAGGGGCGTGGTAAAAGCCTTCCCGTGAAGGCTTTTACACAAACGAAGCATCTCGAATTCTTTTTCGACCGCCGCAAGCGGGTTGTGGCTCGAAACGATTTTTACGATGTGCTTTTTGTCGCCGAGCACGACGCTCGACCCTTCGTTGTATAACAGCTTAACGTTCAAAAAGGACGTGCCCGGCCGTTTTAGACTGGGCGGCAAGGCGCAATAAGCTTTATAAATTTTGGAAACATCGATCGAGGTCATAATCGTTCAAACAAAAATAGGGTTCTATTGCGAAGCCCTATATGTATATTGTTTTTTGCCGCACCTTCAATATTGTTTACGCGCTTTTTACTTTCACGGTTTTTAACTCTAGTCCGTCGCTGTTTGCATCGACTTTAACCGTCTGGCCGTCGAGAATCTTTCCGGCCAGAATGTCCTGCGCGAGCGGGTTTTGCAGCGTGCGCTGGATGACCCTTTTGAGGGGCCTTGCGCCGTAAACGGGGTCGTAGCCCGCCTCGGCCAGCCAATCGAGCGCCGCCTTTGTCATATCGAGCGCGATCTTGTGCTCGTCGAGAAGCTTCTGCAACCGCCTGATCTGGATTTCGACGATGGCGTGCATGTTGTCGCGAGAGAGCCTGCGGAAAAGCAATATCTCGTCGAGGCGGTTCAAAAACTCGGGGCGGAAATGCCCGCGCACCGTTTCCATCACTTTGTCTTTCGTCCGGGGCGATAATTCTTCGCCGTCGTCGGCGGCAATCGCGTCCGAGCCGAGGTTCGAGGTCAGCACGATCAGCGTGTTTTTAAAATCCACCACGCGCCCCTGCCCGTCCGTCAGGCGGCCGTCGTCCAAGACCTGCAACAAAACGTTAAAAACGTCCGGATGCGCTTTTTCGACTTCGTCGAACAAAACCACCTGATACGGACGGCGGCGCACGGCCTCGGTCAGGCTTCCGCCCTCTTCGTAGCCCACGTAGCCCGGCGGCGCGCCGATCAGCCGCGCGACCGAGTGCTTTTCCATGTATTCGGACATGTCGATGCGCTGCATCGCCTGCTCGTCGTCGAATAAAAACTCGGCCAAAGCTTTCGTCAATTCGGTCTTGCCGACACCCGTCGGCCCCAAAAACAGGAACGAGCCCATCGGCCGGTTGGGGTCTTGCAATCCGGCCCGCGCGCGGCGGATCGCGTTTGCCACGGCGCCGACGGCTTCTTCTTGGCCTACGACGCGCGTGCGGAGTTTTTCTTCCATCCTAAGGAGCTTTTCGCGCTCGCCGCCGAGCATCTTATCGACCGGGATGCCCGTCCAGCGGCTTACGATGGACGCGATGTCGCTTTCTTTCGACTTCGTCGAGCATCGCGTGCTCGGATTGCTTTTGCGCCGTGTCGAGCTTTTTCGTCAAATCGGGAATGACGCTATACGTCAGCTCGCCCGCGCGCGTAAAATCGCCCTTGCGTTGCGCGGTTTCCAATTCGGCGCGCGCCTGTTCGAGCCGCTCTTTCAGCTTCTGGGCGCTGCCGATCTGCTCTTTTTCGGCCCTCCAGCGCGACGTCAAATCGGCGGATTTCTTCTCGAGGACGCCGAGTTCTTTCTCAAGCTTCTTCAGGCGGTCTTGAGAGGCGGCGTCATGCTCTTTCTTTAACGCCTCGCGTTCGATTTTGAGCTGGATGATCTTGCGGTCGATCTCGTCGATTTCTTCGGGCTTGCTGTCCACTTCCATGCGCAGGCGCGCGGCCGCCTCGTCGATCAGGTCAATCGCCTTGTCGGGCAAAAAGCGGTCGGAGATATAGCGGTTCGACAGCGTCGCGGCGGCCACGATCGCGCTGTCCGTAATGCGCACGCCGTGGTGCATTTCGTACTTTTCCTTAAGCCCGCGCAGGATCGAAATCGTGTCGGCGACCGTCGGCTGG
>CAYUPD010000081.1:1926-6644 GCA_964446645.1 uncultured Rhodospirillaceae bacterium | reverse complement strand
CATCTATTTCGACAAGCGCGGGCATCGCCTGTACGGGCGGCGCGCGCACGATCAGTCGCTTGTGTCGCCCGAAAACGTCGCGGCGGGATTCAAGCGGCTTATGGGAACGTCCACGCCGATTGAGATCAAAGCCGCCGAACAAACGCTCACGCCCGAAGAATGCTCGGCCGAAATCATCCGCCAGCTTCTCGGCCAAGCCGCCACCGATACGGGCGGCGAAAAAATCGACGGCGCGGTGATTACGATTCCGGCAGCGTTCAACCAGATGCAATCCGAAGCGACGCTGCGCGCGGCCAAGATGGCGGGGCTTGAGCGCGTCGATCTGCTGCAAGAGCCGGTTGCGGCGGCGTTGGCGGCGATGGAAGGCGCGAAGCGTTCCGGCCGCTTTTTGATTTACGATCTGGGCGGCGGCACGTTCGACGTCGCGCTGGCCCAATCGGTCAACGGCGAAGTCAAGATCATCGCGCACCAAGGCATCAACATGCTGGGCGGACGCGACTTCGACCGCATGATCGTGAACGAAATCGTGCGTCCGTGGCTGGCGCAGACGTTCGACCTTCCCGAGAATTTCCAGCGCGACCCGGCCTACCGCCGCCTGCTGCGGCTCGCGCAACTGGCCGCCGAGAAGGCCAAGATCGACCTGTCGTCGCAAGAGCAGACGTCCATCGTCGCCTCGGACGAAGAGCTGCGCATGAACGACCAGAACGAAATGGAAATGTATCTGGACATTCCGCTGACGCGCGCGCAATTCGAAGAACTGATCCGCGAGCCTATCAAGCAAACGATCGGCCTGATCCGCTCTCTGATCGAGGAAAACAACGTCAAGAACGAAGAAGTCGACCGCATCGTTTTCGTCGGCGGGCCGAGCCGCATTCCTCTGGTGCGCAAGATGGTCTCGGAAGAGCTGGGCATCTCGGCCGACCTCAAGACCGATCCGATGACGGCCGTGGCCTCGGGCGCGGCGTATTATTGCGAAGGCCGCCAATGGAACAATGAAAACGTCAGCGAGCCGAAGCCCGCGCAAGCCGAAGCGCCCGTTCCGTCCGAGCCTAACGTGACGTATTCTTACACGGCGCGCACGCCCAACGACAAAACAATCGTGACGGTGCGCGTTTTGGGAAATTCTTCGGACGACCGCAAGGTCAAGATCGAGGGCGAAGGCTGGGATTCGGGCGAACTGCCTCTCACCGACAGCCTGACGATCCTCGTGCCGCTCGAGAAAACAGGCGACCTCAAATTCGTCGCGCACGTCCTCGACGGCAAGGGCAACGTTTTGCCGCAGCACGATCAAACGCTGACGATCGCGCGCCTCGTGGCCGCGACGGGCAGCATTCCGGCCGCTCAGACCATCGCGGTGAAGGCGCTTAACGACCGCCACGCGCAGGAAAACTCTCTGATGCCCCTGCTCAAAAAAGGCGACGCCCTGCCCGCAAACGGCAGCGTCAAGTTTAAAAGCGCGCGCACGCTCAAAGCTCGCGAACCGGGCCATGTGTGCTTCGAGTTGTTCCAGATCGAATACGAAGACCGCGTCGATCTCAATTTATGCGTGGGCGTTTTCCGCATCGGCGGCGAAGACCTGCCGGACGGCTTCGTCCTTAAGGAGGGCGGAGGCCTCTCGTTCGATTGGCACATGACCGACAGCGGAATTTTGCAGGCGACGGTCGCGGTCGAAGGGCCAAACGGCGTTCTTGAATTGAAAGCGCCGCGTTTTTACGCGCCGCAGGCAGGGCAAGTCTCATTCGCGGGCGAGAACGGCGTCAAGTTCGCTTCGGCCATCGTCAGGCAAGGCGAGGAAGAATGGGGCGATCTGGCGGCTGCCGTAGGCCCCGAAGGCGGCCCCGAAGTGCAATTATTGAAGATGCGCCTTCAGGAACAGAACGAAGTCCTGACCGAATCTTCCGACGATCCCGAAGCCCTGCGCCGCGTGGCGGAGGAAGCGCGTTTTGTGCGTCAGGACATCGCACGTATCGGCAAGAAATACCGCAGCGCGCTGCTGCAGCGCCGCTTGGGCAAGATGACGGCCGTCTTTAACCGCATCGCCCGCGCGCACGCCGAAAAGGCGGAGAACGAGCGCTTCGACAACCACGCGCATAAAATTCAGACGATTATCGACAATAAGCAGGCCGCCGCTTTCGACGATGCCGACTTGCACCTGTCGGAAATGCGCGATTTGTTCTTTATCATCGCGTGGCGCGACAAGGCCTATGTCAGCGCGTGGTTCAAGCGCCTGTCGGGCGAAGCCTATTTGTTCCCCGACGCGGCGGAATTTAAGAGCCTGGTCGAGGAAGGCAACGCCATCGAAGCGTCGGGCGACGGCGAAAATCTGCGCGACGTCGTCAAGCGCATGCTGGCCGCGCGCGTCGCGCTCGGCGCGAGCGACACGGCGGGCGAACTCGCCACCATCGTCAAGGCGTAATTGCTTTGATTTTCTTCGTCGACTCTTAAACAGCAAGCATAAAGCGCCTGACCGTCACGATCAGAACGAGCAAGTAAGGCTAACTTACGGATAACGTTTGAGATTCACCTACCATAAAAACAATAGGTTCGTGGGCAAAATGCCTTTTTCTGAATCAGGGATATAATAATCTTTTTATGTCCTCAAGCCCACGAGTTTTCTATTACAACGGACAGCCTGTGGTTGGCGATGTGTAAGTCAGAATAACAAGCCCCGCATTGCCGCCGGTCGCATTGCCCGTTTGCTGACCATATGTCGTCCGGCCACCAGCGCCCGCCGCATTTGGCAACGAAGTAGCACTCGACCAATTGGTGGTCGCCCCCAAGCCTCCGACGCCATAGTGTCCGTCATACGTACCGCCGCCACCGCCGCCATAGGAACCACCGCCACCACCGCCCCAAGTGCCGGCACCCGCCCCGCCGTTAAGACCTGGATTTCCGCCAGTCCCCCCTCCCGAGGACGTTCCGCCGCTCGTGGAGGTTCCGCCGTTGCCATAATAAGAGGAGGACAAACAGCTTCCTCCCGTTGAACCACTTCCGGCGCTTCCGCCAAAACTTCCCGCTTCTCCTCCGATCGAGGTACCTCCACCGGCAGGTGTATAACCTGACGCCGCTCCGCCATTGCCTCCCGCAGCAATTATTATATCCGTGCCGTTATGGATGATGGCACTGCTGCCGCCGCCTGCGCCAAAACCGCCTGAAGTACCATTACTGCAACCGCCGCCGGCATAGCCCGCGCCGCCGCCGCCGCCTGCACCTCCATACCCCGCACCGCCACCACCGCCCACATAGGCAGCCAACGTTTCGCCGTTAGCCAAAACAAACGAGCCGCTCACCGTAGTGCCGTTGCCCCCTAACGCAGCAGCGTAGGTCTCGCTGTCCCACGCCCCGCCGCCGCCACCAACCATGTTATATTCTATCGTCAAGGGAACACCGGTTGTATTGGTTTCAGAGGCAAGCGACGTCGTTATTGTTTTTGTGCAAGCCGTAAAGACGGTCGAGGTTGTTGCGCTGAACGTTGCCGTCCCGCTGCCAAGCGTTACCATTGCTGTCGTTGTCGTGCCGGGGCTGCTCGACATCGTCTGTTTGACGCTCAACGTCTGGCCGGAAGATAGCACGCAATTCGACGCATATGCACTTCCGTTACAGGAAACATAGCAATTCGTTCCCGTACAAGAAGTTACGGACGCAGACAAAGGAATTCCGCTCCATGTCGGCGTTGAAGAAGCCGTCACGACCGTACTGGGTATTTGTCCCGTCACTGAGGCGAAACTTAGGTTAGAGACAGGAGAGACTCCAATCATCTGCCAGTTGCCGTTGTTGTCGCAATAAATAGGCATATGCACGGACATGTCGTAGGCGAAAGAACCCTCTGTATAATCGGAGCATGACGCGCCCATCGTTGCCGATCCCGTATGAACTGGACCGTTTACATCCAATGTTGCCCCAGGAGATGT
Source organism: uncultured Rhodospirillaceae bacterium (assembly GCA_964446645.1). Taxonomy (GTDB): domain Bacteria; phylum Pseudomonadota; class Alphaproteobacteria; order UBA9219; family UBA9219; genus CAIXLI01. Next base: position 2,733 of record CAYUPD010000081.1, on the reverse strand, counting down.
TGTTCCGATGCCGACTTTACCGGAAGAATCTATCTTCATCGCCTGCTGATATGCCGTCGTTCCCACAGGAGTGACATAGAAATCCATATACGCGCCATGTGCAGAAGAACTCCAAGCCTCCGCAGTAACGACTCTTACGAACCCGCCGTACGAAGCATTTGATGACGACCAGGCATTCGTGCCGTCGTAGCCTCGAAAAACCAAGGAACCCAAGGCATCGCCGCTTTGAACGGCCGTCGGAGACGCGGCCGTGCCGCGCGCTTTATAAAGGCTTATCTGCGCCGAGTTGGCACTGTCGCTATATTGCAAGGTTGCAAGACCGTGAACGGTTGTAGTCGCCGTGCTTATTACATCCAAACTGGCTACCGGCGCTGTCGTCCCAACCCCGACATTTGTTCCTGTATCAACCAACACGCCCGTGCCAAGCGTCGTCCCGCTCGTCCACCGCACCACGTAGTTCGCCGTTCCCGATCCCGTTGTGGTGCCGCTGCTTTGCGCCACCCATGACGTTACCCCAGCTCCGTTCGTTTGAAGTACATAGCCACTCGTCCCGGCACCTGTCGGCAATGTCAATGTCCAGCTCCCCGCCGCCGCTGCAGGCTGCACTTGCACATATCCCGACGTGCTTCCTTCAAGCCTCATCGTACCAAGCGTCGTTCCCGCCGAACCAATATCCAATAAAGCACCGGGAGATGTTGTTTTTATCCCCACGTTAGAAGAAAACGTCGCTACGCCTGTCACTCCCAACGTGCTGCTTAACGTCGTGGCTCCCGTTACCCCCAACGTGCTCGCCAACGTCGTGGCTCC
>CAYUPD010000081.1:0-1826 GCA_964446645.1 uncultured Rhodospirillaceae bacterium | reverse complement strand
AACGTCGTCGTCGGAGATGCCGTCCCTATCCCCACATACGTCCCGCTGTCGTATAATACCCCAGTGCTTAACGTTGACGCCGCCGTCCACCGCGCCACATAATTCGCCGTGCCGGAACCCGAAGCCCCCTCGCCGCTCCCGCTTCCGACCACCGTCCAGGCCGTTCCGTTGCAATATTGAAAATCAGTCCCGCTAAAACGCAGCAGCCCGCTATAAGTCGGCTCGCACGCTGCGGCCGAATGCCGATGTAGACCGGCTGCAAAACCCACGAAGTGCCGTTGCAGACATAACAGCCGCTTTTATTGCACGAGGCCGTTCCGCTGATTCCCGCAGAACAGGCTTTCGACGGCGCGGCGGCAAGCGCCGGAGACGAGAAAAGAAAGGCAAAACACGGGATTATTATCCAAAGACGCTTCATCTCGACTCGCTTCGAGGAACCGGAAACCCGATGGAATACTTGATCGAAACGACTGGCAAGTCAACTACGGGAATCTCTACTTTGCCTTAGAAACAAAAGGCATATTTGCCTACATGGACGCATGGCGGCATTTCAGGAACGGTTTGCTTTTTGCGTCGCCGCAAGTATTGGTAAAAATCACAGATTTTTCAATGATAACAAAGACTTGGAATAATCCCGAAGTATTTTTTATATATTCGTGATTTTTCCATTGACATCCGGGGGCGCGCAAATTATATAGATCCCGCACCCTTAAGAAAGGTGCATCCGGTTTCGAACCCCGGCGCGGCATCGGCTAGCAGATACGCGGATCCACGGGAAAGACCGGATAAGGTAGTGACAGCTGCCGTCCTGCGCTTATCGAACGCGGGATGGGAAGCGCGCTTCTCTATATTTCGATGGCTTTTTTTAAGAGGTTTTATTTCGGATTTTATTTTTGGGCCCACATCAAGCGTCTTATGGCCCCTTTGCAAACAGCGGCGCTTTTTACGCGATAATGTCCGGCAGTAGCTTGCTTTCGGTGCGCGAGATCTCGTCGCGAAGAACCAGCTTGCGCTTTTTGAGACGCTGGATTTGAACCATGTCGGGCACGGCGCGCTGCGACAGGGCGTTAATCGCGTCGTCAAGATCGCGATGCTCGGCCTTAAGCTGAACCAAGAGTTCCTTAAGTTGTTCCTGCTCGTTCATATCGCTGTTGTCCCGCGAAAACTCATTCTAGCAGAAAACCGCCATCTACGCCACGTTCGTTTTAGAAGAAAGGGCGGGGATCGCTCCCCGCCCTCCTTTTTCGCCAATCGAACGAATTATTTCAGTTCAACCGCAGCGCCGACTGCCTCAAGCTGCTTCTTGAACTTCTCGGCATCCGCCTTGCTGACGCCTTCCTTGAGCGGCTTCGGCGCGGCTTCGACCAGATCCTTGGCTTCCTTGAGGCCCAGGCCCGTGATCGCGCGGACTTCCTTGATGACTTCGATCTTCTTGTCGCCCGACTTCGCGAGAACAACCGTGAATTCGGTCTTCTCTTCGGCGGCGGCCGCCGGAGCCCCACCGCCAGCGGCGGCAACGGCAACCGGAGCGGCGGCGCTGACGCCCCACTTCTCTTCCAGAAGCTTCGACAGCTCAGCGGCTTCAAGAACCGTCAGCGTGGACAATTCATCGGCCAGTTTTTCAATCTTCGACATTTTACTCTCTCCTTTGTTAAACCTGATTGTTAGACGTTGAACTCAAATTAAACCGTTATGCGCTTTGCTTTCCGCGAGCCGCCAAGACGCGGGCAACCTGGCCGGCGGGCGCCTGAAGGACGCACGCAACCTTGGTCGCCGGAGCTTGAATAAGGCCGACAATCTTGGCCTGAAGCTGTTTCAAGGACGGC
>CAYUPD010000080.1:0-6687 GCA_964446645.1 uncultured Rhodospirillaceae bacterium | reverse complement strand
CGACAGGGATTGAACAAGAATGCGCCGCTGCGCGGACGCGGGCCCTGTCGCCCCCACCGTTTTTTCAGGCGAAGCCTGAAAAAGTGCCGCGCCGAAGTTGCGCGTTAGAGCAACGAAGGCGGGCAGGCTCTTTTTTCAACGACATTTTCCGACAGGGATTGAACAAGAATGCGCCGCTGCGCGGACGCGGGCCCTGTCGCCCCCCCCCTATACCGCCGCGCGCCGGGGCGGACTGTAAATCAGCATCCTTCTTTTTGACCCAAGGTTTCCCGAAAGGGAGAAAAATGATAGCACACATAACCGCGCCGACATGCACGGCTATGCAAGGTGAGGTAAATCTGAACAAGAACCGAACGCAAAAACAAAGACGAGGGAGGAACAAAAACAAGCCGCACATACACGGGTATAAAAGTTATTTTTTTATAAATTTTTTTTGACAAGCATGACAAAACAAAAAGGCAAGGCCCGCAGAGCGGAAAACAAGAGAGAGAATCAAAAACACCCGAGGAGGGGCGCATGTCGTTTCTTCAATGGCACAAAGGATTAGAGATTGGGTGTCCGATCGTCGATTCCGAACACAAGAAGCTTATGCAAACGATCAACGAAGTGGCGGATGAAATAGATAACGGCAGCGATTCTTCGACGATTAGAGAAGCGATCGAAAAGATGATTGAATACGGGCTGTATCATTTTCAACACGAAGAGGCGCTGTTTCTTCCGACGGCGTATCCGTATGCCAAGGAGCACATGGCCGAACACGCGGCGATGAGAGAGTCGATAAAAAAAATACACGAAGCGATGATAACAAAGCAGATGACCAGCGAGGTAGCGGCGACGGATCTTTTAGTTATTCTCAAGCAATGGCTTGCGCACCACGTGCAAGGGATGGATGTGAAAATTGCGCCGTATATAAACGGAAGAGAAGCGCAAACAGTTTGCAAGTGAGAAAACGCGGAGAGGAGCGGCGATGTTAAGCGTTCGATCCAAGACGAGCATAGTGTGGCGGATATATTTGATAATAGTGGGGATACTGTTCGGGATATTCGGCGTTTATTACATCAGCGCGGCTACGTTCAGAGAAGCGCATTACAAGTTCTCCAATTATCACGTGTTTGAAGCCGTGAAGCTTGTGACGACGATGGCGACGATAGAGGCCGAAAAAGGACGGGCCAGGAAGGAAGCCGTTTCCGCAACGCAAAGAACGATAATAGACGTGCTGGAGAAAAGCTCGCACGGCTATAGAGATTATTATTGGATATTGTCGACAGACGGGACGATGTTGTGGCACCCGGTTTTTCCCGAATTGAACGGCAAAAAAGTAACTGAGCTGACGGACGCTGAAGGAAAGAAAGTATTTAAAAACGTCGTGGCGCTCGTGAAGGAAAAAGGGGGGGGGCTACTACAGTTATTATTGGCCGGTTGTCGAAGAAAAAAAAGGAGCACCCGCGCCGAGGTTAAAAACCTTGTACGTAAAACAGGTGCCGGAATGGGGCTGGATTATCGGCCACGGGCTTAATCAGGACGACGTAGAGGACGAATGGCTGGCGGTTCAAAAGAACATAGCCGGATCGCTGGTGCTTGTAACGATTTTGTCGGTTCTGGGCGCGGCGGCGGCTGGGCGGTCGATAGCGAAGCCGGTCGTCGAGCTTAACAAGGAGATGACGAAGATCGCGCAAGGGAACCTGGCCCTGACGGTGACTCAACAAGGGAGAAGAGACGAAATAGGGGCGATGGCGCGGACGATGCAGTCGTTTTTAGAAAACCTGCGGCGAGTTTCGGCGGTGGACGCGCAGAGGGCCGAGACGGAAAAAATGAAGGACGAATTTATTTCAGTGGTGAGCCACGAGCTTCGAACGCCGCTTACGTCCATTCGGGGGTCTTTAGGATTGATAATGGGAACGATGGCCGGGCAGCTATCGGAGCAGGCGAACCAGTTGATCTCGATTGCTCACAAGAATTCCGAAAGGCTCATTCTGCTGATCAACGACATCCTCGACATCAACAAGATCGAATCCGGGAACATGAGATTGGACGTGCAGAAAGAGAGCGTAACAGACCTTATGCAACAAGCGATCGAGTCGACGAAAGCCTATGCCGATAAATACCTTGTTCGTTACGAGTGGGCTTTCCCGAAGCCCGATATTTACATCAACGTGGATTCGGCGCGGTTTGTGCAGGTACTGATGAATTTTTTCTCGAACGCGGCGAAATTTTCTCCCGGAGGGGCGAAGGTCGATATTTATGCGGAGAGGAGGGGCGACAGGGTTCGCGTTTGCACAAAAGATTACGGGCTGGGGATTCCGGAAGAATTTCAGGGGCGGATATTTAAAAAATTTTCGCAAGCGGATTCTTCGCAGACCAGAAGCGTCGGAGGCAGCGGATTGGGGCTTTACATCTGCAAGAAGCTCGTAGAGCAGATGGGCGGAACCGTAGGCTATGCGACGCGAAGAGGGATGGGAACGGAATTCTGGGCCGAATTTCCGATAGCGGAAGAAGAAAGCGACGAAAAGGCGGCGCCGGCGCGCCTTTCTGTGGGCCCGCGAGGGAGGCCGGTCGTCCTGTATTTGGGGAACGACGATGCGTTTTACGAAGAGTTGGCGAAGCGGCTTGGGAAGGAGCGCGGTCTGACAAGGCCGCAAACGCAGGCGGAAGCCGAAGCGCTTTTGTCGGGAGAGGCCGTATCGCTGGTTGTCTTGCATCTGGAAGGAAACGACGAAGAGCGCATCGGTTTTGTGAACAGAATCCCGTTTCTTGCGAAAAAAATAGTGCCCGTGATCGTGATCGGAGACGGGCCGGTTCCGGAAGCGCTCCGGACTCAGGCGGCGGAAGTGCTGCTCGGGCGGCACATGGCGCAGATAGTCGAAGAGATTCGGCAGCAAACGATATGAGGGAGGAAAGGAGATGAAAGAGCTTAAGCACATCCTCTGTATAGACGACGAAGAGGACATCCTGTCTGTGGCCAAGATGTGTCTGGAGCTGACGGGGGGATACAAAGTTACGTGTCAATCGAATGTAAAAACGGCGCTGGCGAAGCTGGGAGAGATCGGCCCGGATCTTGTGCTGATAGACGTGATGATGCCGAAGATGAGCGGGACGGCGGCGTTAGAGGAGATTCGCAAGAGCAAGGAATTTGAGAATCTTCCGGTTGTATTTCTTACGGCACGGGTTCAAGCGGCCGAGATGGCATCATACAAGGCGAAAGGGGCGACGGGGGTCATCGTGAAGCCCTTCGACCCCATGACGCTGGCGAAGCAAATTGAAACCATATGGAAGGAAAGCCATGTCGACTAACAACGAAACGGATGTTTTTGCGGCGCTGAAAGGGCTTCGGGCCGATTATGTGGCGCACACGCGGGAACAAATCAAAGAGATCGAAAGATACGCGGCGTTATGCCGGGAGGGGAGGCTGGGCGGCGGCGAGCGGCAGGAAGTGAAAGCGTTGGCGCATCGATTTGTGGGGTCGGGGGCGACGTACGGCTTTCCGATATTGAGCGAGACGGCAAGGAAGATAGAAGAGCTTTTGGACAAAGACATAAACGCGCAAGCGGCGGAGATAGAGTCGCGGTTACAGGAGATGAAAGCGGCCTGCGGAAAGATAAAGCCGGAGGACGCGGAGCTTTCGGTTTCGGCATCCGGAGCGTCGGGGGAGCTCGAGCGGGCGAAGAAGCTTCCGAAAATTATAGCGATAGACGACGACGAGTCGGTGTTGGCGATACTCGGCAAAACGCTGGAAAAAGACGCGGTCGTGATAACGGGAAAAACGGCGGACGAAGCGCGGCGGCTGATGCTCGAGCACAAACCGGAACTGGTTATCCTCGACGACATGATGAAGGACAGCATATCGGGCTTGAAATTCATGGAGGAAATCCGGGGAGATGCGGCGCTATCGAGCATACCGGTCGTTATGCTGACGGCCAGCAATAAGACGGAAGAAGTTTTAAGGGGGCTGATGGCGGGGGCGGTAGACTATGTGATCAAGCCGTTTAATCCGGCGGACTTGGTCGAGAAGATTAGGGCGCGTTTAAGCAAGCAAAGGACGTGCGTCTTGATAGCGGAAGACGACAAGAACGTGCGGTTATTGCTGGATTTCAAGTTTCGGGGCGTGGGGTGCCGCGTTGTGATGTGCGAAAGTGGGCCGCAAGCGCTGGAAGCGGTGAAGGAAGAAACGCCGGATGTCATCATTCTGGACCGGATGATGCCGGGGATGGATGGGCTGGCGGTGATGAAGATTCTGAGGGACAACCCGAAGTTTGCGAATACGCCGATCATATTTCTGACGGCGAAGAAGCAGGAAAACGAAGTGATCGAAGGGCTGCGCGTGGGGGCGGCGGACTACATTGTCAAGCCGTTTAACCCGGACGAAGTGGTGATGAGGGCGTCGAAGGCGCTTCTTAGGCAAAAGAAGAAATGAAGTGAACAAAACGGCAGAAACCATAGTGGCGTTTTTGATCGCGTTTTATGCAGGAGCGGCGTGCGCGCAAGCGCCGGAAGAGTATAGAAGGCAGGCGGAGGGGTTCGCCGGGGAGAGCGCCTACGGCGAAGCGCTGGAAGTTTTAAACAAAGGGCTTTTGCGATACCCGAAAGACGAAGAGCTTCGCCTTGAGCGGGCGAAGGTTTTGTCGTGGCAGGGGAAGTATAGCGAGGCGGAGAAAGAACTTTCAGGGCTCGATCCGAATAACGCGGACGTAATATTGATAGCGGCGCAGACGGCGTATTATCAAGGCAAGCTGTCGGAAGCGGAAGCGAAATACCGGAGCGTACTGGAAAAGAAGCCCGCATACGAAGACGCGCGGCGGGGATTAGAGCGCGTTCTTGCGGCGAAAGAGGCAGCCAAGGCGTATTTGTGGCGGCTGGACGGGTATTTCGGGCACGGAGAATATTCGCGCGTCGATTTTCCCAATCAATACGTCGGCGGATTTCGGGGCACCCGTTTTTTGGAGGACGGAAAAGCGGCTGTGTACGGAGGATACACGGTGACGAGGCAGTACCGGATGACGGATTCGCAGTACGAGATCGGGGGGGCGCGCCGATTTCAGCCGTGGCTTTCGGGGAGCGCGTTTGTGGTGACGGCGCCTGCGGCGAAGTTTAAGGCGCGGTGGGAGGCGGGAGCGGGAGGAGAGCTTCGCCTTGCCGAAGGAAAAGAGGGAATGGAGACGGGATTGCTCGCCGAATACCAAAGGCGTTGGTATCCGAGTCAGGCGGCGGATACATACAAGGCGGGAGTGCGGCTTCGGCCATGGGGAGCGTTCGGCGTCCGGACGAGAGCGATAAGCGTCGTGACGGAAGGAGAGAGGCCGATATACGGATGGGACATAAGAACGGACATCCCGTTGGCGCGGGAGGTAAGCTTTGATATCGGTTATGCGAATGCGGGGGAAATAGAGCAAAACGTAACGGCGCGGACGGCGACGTACTTCGGAGGGTTTTCCTGGGAGGCCTCAAAACGCGTTACGGTTAGCTTGGGCTTTGAGCACGAAGACCGGCAAGGGTCGTATGTAAGGGACGGGGGGAGTCTGAATGTCTCTTATAGCTTCTAAGATTCTGGTTTTGAGATATCTGTGGGGCGCAACGGCGATTTTTGCCGTGATTTCGTGCGTTGTGCTGGCGTGGCTGATTTTGAGGCGGCGCGCGCGGGACGAGAGGGAGTTATATAAGGAGGAAAGGAAGAAGCGGATACGGGATTATTTTTTTGCGGTGATCGGCGCGCCGGTAGAGCTGGAGCCGGAAGGGCTTCCATCGTTGGGGCGGGGGGAAGAGCCGTTGGTGTGCGAGGTGGCGCTGGATTTGTTGAGGGCGGTTCGTGGCGAAGCCCGGGCGAAGGCCGCGAAGCTCATGACGCATTGGAAAATGCTGGACTATTTGGAGGCGGCGGCAAAATCCGCGAAGAAAAGCCAAAGCATACAAGCGTTGACGCTTTTATCGTATTTTAAGGGAGACCGCGCGCTTCGGGCCGTACAAGGGCAAACGGAGGCGAAAGACATCTACGTGCAGTTAGCGGCGCTGCGGAGTTATGCGTCGCTTGACAGGACGAAGGACGTGCGCGCGGCGGTCGAGAAGCTGGCGGCGGCGCAACAGACGAACACGTTGTTTTTAGCGGACGTTCTTTATCGTTTTGGAGAGGGGGCGGTGCCGTCGTTGATAAATCTGGCCGGGAGCGCGACGCAGAGCGAAGTCCGCGTCGCGGCGATAAAAGCGCTGGGATACGTTCATTCGACCGAGACGGCGCAGGCGCTGACACCGTTTTTAGACGACAAGGACCCGGACGTACGCGCCCAAGCGATAGCGGTGTTGGGGAAAATGGGGACGGCGGAGATGGGGGCGCTGATCATGAGGGGGTTGGCGGATGAAACAATAGGGGTACGGGTACAGACGGCGAAAGCGCTGGGAACGATGTCGTTTTTACCGGCGCTGCAGCCGTTGTTGAGGAGCGCGGTAACGGACGAGAACTGGTGGGTGCGGCTGCGGGCGATGGAGGCGCTGACGAAGCTGGGAGCTGCGGGCCGGGCGGTTTTGAGCGCCGTAGGGAGGTCAAACGAACCGGCGGCGGCAATGGCGGGGCAAGCGCGACGATGGATATCGGCAACCCGATTATTCCGCCGGTAATGACAAGATCCGGCTACCTGTTCACCGGCTGGACACCCGCGCTGCCCGGTTTTGTTACCGGTGGTTTCAATACTTACAGCGCGA
>CAYUPD010000079.1:4150-6714 GCA_964446645.1 uncultured Rhodospirillaceae bacterium | reverse complement strand
GGTTGAAGCAAGGGATGCTCGCCTGCGCTCGCGGGCACTCGGCCACCCTTCCGCATATCCAAATTGTCCGGCCCGTTTCTGCCTCGTGGTTGAAGCAAGGGATGCTCGCCTGCGCTCGCGGGCACTCGGCCACCCTTCCGCATATCCAAATTGTCCGGCCCGTTTCTGCCTCGTGGTTGAAGCAAGGGATGCTCGCCTGCGCTCGCGGGCACTCGGCCACCCTTCCGCAAAACTCAATATATAAAAACAAAAACTTGTTTTGCGCCTCGCCGTAGCGCGAAGCGCGTAGGCGGGCTGGTTCCGCCAGACGATCCTTTCTTCTCTAACCTTTCTCTTGCGCCCTGCGAAGCCCAAGGGGCGAAGCAGGGCCGGTTCCATTATTCCTTTCTCGTCGCCCTCCGTAGCGCAAAGCGCGCAAGCGGGCTGTTTTCCGCTACCCCTCTCGTCAAAGACGGGGAGATATACCCTGTCTTTCCTTGTAAATAAACACTTATTCGCATCTTGGCAAACCGGCTCTTAACCCCCATATTTGCCCCACATCTCCTTATATATATCTCAAAGGGTCCTTCCATGTCCGCCGAACACATGCATTTTAAGGCCGAGGTCAGCCGCCTTCTCGATATCGTCGTTCACTCCCTCTACAGCGATAAAGAGGTCTTCCTTCGCGAGCTGATCTCTAACGCCTCGGACGCCTGCGACAAACTCCGCTACGAGGCCCTCACTCGTCCCGAATTGACCGGCGACGATTCCGATTTCAAAATTACCGTCAAAGTCGACAAAAAAGCCCGCACCGTTACCGTGGCCGATAACGGCATCGGCATGACTCGCGACGAGCTGGTCGACAATCTCGGCACCATCGCTCGGTCGGGTACGTCCGCGTTTTTGGAGCAAATAAAAGACAAGCCCAAGGAAGACCTCGCCCAGATCGGGCAGTTCGGCGTCGGTTTTTACGCCGCCTTCATGGTCGCTCAGGCCGTCGAGGTCAAATCGCGCAAGGCCGGAAGCGACGAAAGCTGGGTTTGGGAATCCGACGGCCGCGGCGAGTTTACGGTCGAAGAGGGCGACGAGCCGTCTCGCGGCACCGAGGTCGTCGTTTATCTCAAACAAGGCGAAGACGAATTTTTAAGTCCCGAACGTTTGCGCACGATCATCGCCAAATATTCCGACCATATCGCGATCCCCGTATTTTTAGACGCGGACGAAAAACCCGCCAACCGCGCCAGCGCCCTTTGGATGCGGCCCAAAAACGACATTACGCCCGATCAGTACAAAGAATTCTATCACCACGTCGCGCACGCCTTTGACGACGCGGCTCTCACGATGCATTGGCGCGCCGAGGGCAAGATCGAATACGCCTCGCTTCTGTTCGTTCCCGGCACGCGGCCATTTGACTTGTTCGATCCCAAGCGCGAACACGGCGTCAAGCTCTACGTCAAGCGCGTCTTTATTACAGACCGCGCCGAAGGCCTCGTGCCGCCGTGGTTGCGCTTTCTGCGCGGCGTCGTGGATAGCGAAGACCTGCCTCTCAACGTCAGCCGCGAGATGCTCCAGAACAACCCGATGCTCGCCAAAATCCAGCACGGCGTCACCAAGCGCGTACTGGCGGACCTGAATAAATTTTCCAAGGATGACGAGGCCGGTTACGCCAAGTTCTGGGAGAATTTTGGCGCCGTGCTTAAAGAGGGCCTCTACGAAGACATTGAGCATCGCACCGACATCTCCAAGCTCGTGCGCTGCCGCTCGACGGCGGGCGACGGCTGGGTTTCATTGGCCGATTACGTCGCCCGGATGAAAAAAGGGCAGGAGTCGATTTTCTATATCTGCGGCGAAAGCGCCGAAAAGCTCCGCCGCAACCCCCATATCGAAGGCTTCGCGGCCAAAGGAGTCGAAGTCCTTCTGCTCACCGAAACCGTGGACGACTTCTGGCCCGGCGCTTTGGCGACGTTTGAGGGCAAGGCGTTCAAATCCGTCACCCGCGCGGGCGAAGAGCTTGGCAAGATCGAAACCGCCGAAGATAAAAAAGAAAAGGACAACGAAAAAACAGAAGCTCCCGCCGACCTTATCGCGCTCGTCAAATTGACGCTCGGCGACGCGGTCAAGGACGTGCGCGCCTCGGATAAATTAACGTCGAGCGCCGTTTGCCTATCGGCGGACGAGGGCGATCTCGATATTCACCTTGAGCGCTTCTTAAAACAGCACAACCAGATTCGCACGCCCAGCAAGCGCATTCTCGAACTGAACCCCAATCATCCGCTGATCGTGCACATGGCGGCGCGCGCCAAGGACAAAGGCGCTTCCGATAGCCTCAAGGACGCCGTGTGGCTTTTGTTCGATCAGGCCCGGCTTTTGGACGGCGATACGCTTCCGGACGCCGAATCGTTCAGCCAAAGACTCGACGCCGTTTTGATGAAGGCGATGGGCTCATAACGCCTTGTTAATAAAGAGCGTTCGCGTTCAGAATTTCTTAGGCATGTTGGCGTAGAATCCAAAGTATGCCCCAAATTTAAGGGCAAAAACGGGTGATGCGCGTGCGTAAGGCGTTCAATATAAAAAACACAATCGGC
>CAYUPD010000079.1:252-4140 GCA_964446645.1 uncultured Rhodospirillaceae bacterium | reverse complement strand
TGCCTTCCCGCGCAGGCCGCAAGCGGCCCCTTTGATTTCGATTCCGGAAAATGGATGTCGTCCAAAACGTATCAGAACAATCTTAAGCGCAACATTTTGCCATCCGAGGAAGAACCCGCCGCCGAGGAGAAACAGGCCTTCGTGCCGGAAGTCAAAATCGAGCCGACCTCGGCTCCCGCTCGGGTCGCGACGGAAGCGTTCGCCATGCCGGTTCTGCCGGGCATGAACAAAGGCTATGACGTGCGCGTCAGCTCGTCGCAGGACGATAAGGATAAAAAAATACGCTTGTTTACCGCCTCGTTGGCGTCAACGGGGGCTTTGCCGGACGCCAAGTGGCGCAAGCCTACGACCGACTTCTTTTTAACGCAGGCGCGCGAGGATGAAGATGTTGAAAACCCGCCCCTTAAGGTGCGCATGAGCTTCCTGCCGTCTCCGGCTCCGGAAGCGGTCGCTTCCGCGAAAGGCAAGTCGCCGGTCGAAAAAGGCCACGACTTGCTGCGGCGGATGGCTGCCGACCAGATGAAAAAAACGCCCGAAGAAGCGGCAGCCTGCGCGGCTTTGGACGCTTATAAAAAACAGCAGATCGAGGCTATTCAAAAAGACCGCGAAACGCTGACCGCCCTGCGCACCGCCATTCATTCGCTCGGACTCGACAAAGAACTTGACTTCATGACCGAGAAGGGCAGCGCCCTCAGCACCTCCGCCAATCAGGCTCCCGTCTCTCTTGACGCGCCTGCTCAGACCGCCGTTCGCTGACAAAAATAAAGCGCGCAAAAGCGCGCTTCCAAAAACGGAAAAAGAGAGAATATGTTATGCCGTCACGGGCTCCTTCGCGCCGGATTGCAGGGGCAATCCCGTTGCCGACAAGCCTTGACGCAAGTAAGCGACAACTTTAGCCGAAGGAAATTGCAAAGTAACGTTTCCGCTTTCCATGTTGACGTACTGGGTGATAACCCCAGCCAAGGGATCTTGGACAATCTGCGGGTTCCGAACTTCGGAGATTTGCGTCACGGTCGAAACGGGATTGACAGACGCAGCAGCCGACGCTCCAATCCCCATGGACGAGGAAACGCTCAACGAAAGATTGACGGCACTTACGGTTCCACTCATGGCCTTAAGCCTCTTGTTCAGAAAATCTTGCAGGAGAACGCAAGACAAACTGCGGCATGTATACACTCAATGCCGCGTTAACTATAACTTAGAAATATCTCTTTGACAAGAGGGCCATAGGGGCGGTTTCATTTGTAGGCACCCCCATCGGCAAAGCGATAAACAATTGTTTTTATACAACAATTTTGGATGAAAAATTTTACGGAACGGCGTCTAATTAAGACAGGGCTAACCATTTTACGGATAATATGGGGAGAAAGAGAATCAGGGGAATAGAAGGGTAAGCCAAAAAGGCTTAAAGTGTCGTCGCCATCTTGCGTTTATTTTAGGGAGCGCTCCATGAAGAAAAGAGATTTGATCGCGTTATCCGTTCTGGCCGTTGCCGGAGGAGTTCTCGTTTCTTCGCCGCGCCCCGCGCTCGCGCAATCCATTTACGTTCAGGATACTGAGACGGGCGATGAGCTCAATCAAAATTTGAATGAGATTCAATTTTACATCAATGGAAGCTCGCGGCAGTTTCCGCATATGGAGGAGGGCTTGGTGAAAGCGGGCCCGACCTATAACACCAATTATCTTTTAAGCGGCGAGACGCCGGGTTCTAAAAAATACAACAACAATAATCTGCTTCAGGAGATCATGTTCGAGGTTGGTGGGCCTTATCCGGCGACTGCGACGGACAATTATTCTTCTTCTTCTTCCGGACCAGGAGCGGGTACCGCAACAAGCTATTTCAATACCAACATTCTTTTGAGAAATGCCTTTCTCGGGCCGAGCGGAATGGACGGCAATATTGCTTTGGAGTCGAAGGGGGCAATCCTCGGCTCTTTGATTAAGGCCCCGACCTTGGATGGCACAACCAAGCTTGGCAGCATTACGGCAGATATCATAGGGAACGAAGAACTGGCTCAAAAAAGCGCTTCGGCAAAATTCATCGATTCTCCGAGCAATCAGGTCGGGGTCCTTTTTAAAATCCGGTGTAACGGCAAATTCACTCCCACGAAAGAAGACGATGCCGAAGGCAAGTTTATTTCTAAGGCAAGGACGTCGGATAACCTTGAGTGTTCGAATCAAGACGACACTTACGTGCGGCGCGATCGCTCGCTTGAGTCTTTGCTCGGCCCCATGCAATATGTCGCACCCAAAGACATGGATCCTCCGACATCGGGCGCAGGCGAGACGTATGATCGCTTCGGTAGCACAACTCCAACCGAGTTGACATACCCCACTTTTGCGGCGGCGGGCTTTTGCCAGAATATTTCGGCGTATTATTTTGCCGATACGCCATCCAAAGCCGGAAAGAACGACGCCATGGATGTTTCGAACAAAATGGCGATACAGGAATCGATCGACAGCCGAATCGTCGCTAACTGCTGGCATTTTTTCGAAGAGCGCGTGCAGTATAGACATGGAGACCAACTGACCAAGCAAGCCAAGCGCTGCACGGATGATTACGAGATCAGGCACATCATCGACAAAAAGACCAGCGACGATTGCCAGGCCGGAGGGCGCAGCAGCCTGAGGGCGCGGTACGATATGGCTTACCGGATGGATTCGCCCGAATATATTACTTACCTGAACACGCTCGGCGCGGCCGTGCGGGCGCAGCTTGTCGCGCAAGCTTACGCCGACGCGGAGCGGTTCGAGCAAAGCCTCCTTCTTGAACGCCAGATCATGACTCAAGCGCTGACGGCGGTTCGCCGCGAGAAGATCGATCACACGAAGGTACAGATTCCGTCGTCGTTCTCAAAATCCAGCGGCGATGGCAGCTAAAGCCAGAACACATTGCCGGGCGGCGCTACTTCATAGGATTGAGCCAGCACGACGATCCCTCGGTACCGAGATATGTCGGACAACAGTGGCCGCCGCCGTGAATGCTGGGCGTGTGCCCTTCGGCCCATAAGTATTGGCACTTCGATGTCGCATAGGTGCTTCTGCGAATCATCTCTGGCCAGTTCAGGTAATTTCCGGGTTCTTCGGCCGCAAGCGAGTTATCGTCGCGATAGGCGCCTTCGCCGACCGTGCAGCTCTTGACGTAGGGATACCGGCACGAATCTCTTTGCACGTCTTTGTTCCATTTCCATTTCAGGCATGGCCCTTCTTTAGGCATAAGAATGCAAACATAGCCGCACCAATGAAAGAAATAATCCGTTCCTTCTACGTTACACTTCCCGCCGCCATAGCCAATGCTCGGCGATCCTTGCAACGCTCCGCCGAGACAAGTTAGGGCTTGGCAGGACCAAGGCCCGTCGCCGCCGGCGAGAGCGGACCCGGAAAGAGCCGTTGCGCCGATGAGGCCCAAGACTGCGGCAAGACGCGGAATGGCTTTCATGACTGTTGCCTCTTTTTGTTTCTTCTAGCGAGTTTAGGCTGCCGATTGTGGCATTCTTTCAGGAAAATCCTAGAAAAATTGTCTTTAGAATTAGTTTATTAACCATAATACCCACACTAAAACCTCCTTTCTAAACCTTGGGCCGTGCGCCCTTTCATCTTTTCCTAACATTTCAATGGCATCGTTAACGCCCGAATACGATAAACAGGGCTTCACTCGGCCCTCGATGATCATTATAGTGCCCTGCCTTTTGCCGGGCTTTTGGGCAAAGCAGGGCGTGCTTTCGAACGATGGGGATTTGAGGATGGACGAGACTTCCGATAAGACGCGGATACAGACGATGCTGTTGGCTTTCCGTCAGTTGGGATTGCCCTTGTTGCAGGCCGCGTCCGAAGCTCAAAGCAAGCAGGACGAAAACGCCAAGGAGTCCCTTAATATAGAGGCGTTAG
>CAYUPD010000079.1:0-242 GCA_964446645.1 uncultured Rhodospirillaceae bacterium | reverse complement strand
GCCGCTCATCGACAGCACGGTCTTGTTGAGCCAAAAACTTGCGGCTCAGATCGGCGCAAGCGAAGAACAAGTCGATGCTTGGGTCCGTTGGGCTTTGGCGGGCGCGGCCGCACAGGTGGTCGGTTCGGCTTTTAAGGCGACCGGAAGGCCTTTAAGCGAAGACGAAGCATCGCGCATCGCGACCATCGCCATCGACCTGCAAGGCAAATTCAAGGCGCATTTTCCCGCCGGGCAGGAAACGC
>CAYUPD010000078.1:0-6719 GCA_964446645.1 uncultured Rhodospirillaceae bacterium | reverse complement strand
ACCCCGCCCCTTCGGAATAACGACTGATACTCAGTCGTTATTCCGTTCCCCTCCCTCAAGGGGAGGGGAAAAGAGGGAAAATATGAGGAAAAGCCTTTAACTGAATGATTCAACAGACTCTTTACGACTTCTTAATTTATCTCTACGATGCTGTCCCGCCATGGCCAAGTCCGCTAAAAAACCTGCTGCGCCCACCGCCTTGCCTCTCGACAAAATCCTGATCGGCGACAGCATTCGCGTCATGAACGGTTTGCCCGAGCACTCCGTCGACGCCGTCTTTGCCGACCCTCCCTACAATTTACAGCTCGGCGGCGACCTTTTGCGCCCCGACCACTCCCACGTGGACGCCGTGGACGACGACTGGGACAAGTTCGACGATTTCGCCGCCTATGACGCCTTTACCGCCGAGTGGCTTAAGGCCGCCAAGCGCATCCTTAAACCCAACGGCTGCCTCTGGGTCATCGGCAGTTATCACAATATTTTCCGCGTCGGCTCCATCCTTCAGGACCTCGGCTTCTGGATTTTGAACGACATCGTTTGGTGCAAGAACAACCCCATGCCCAATTTTAGGGGCAAGCGCTTTACCAACGCCCACGAAACGCTCATCTGGGCTTCGCCGTCCAAGGACGCCAAACCCTGCTTCAATTACGAAGCCATGAAAAACATGAACGACGAAAAGCAGATGCGCAGCGACTGGCACCTGCCCATTTGCAGCGGCAACGAACGCCTCCGCACCGAAACCGGCGAAAAGGTCCACCCCACCCAAAAGCCTTTGCCCCTTCTCTACCGCATCATTATGTCGTCCACGAAACCCGGCGACGTGATCCTCGACCCCTTCTTCGGCTCGGGCACGACCGGCGCGGCCGCAAAGTTGCTGGGGCGGCATTTCATCGGTATCGACCGCGAAAAACACTACGCTAAATACGCGGAAGGGCGCATCGCCGGGATTAAAGGCGTTTCGGATACCGAGATGCTCACTACCTATTCAAAACGCGAGGAACCCCGCATTCCTTTCGGCATCGTCCTCGAACGCGGCCTCTTGCGCCCAGGCCAGTTCCTTTACGACGAACGCCAGCGCCACAAGGCCAAGGTCAAGGCCGACGCCACCCTTCAGGCCAACGTCGCGGGCGACCCCGTCACAGGCTCGATCCACAAGGTCGGCGCCCTCCTGCAAAACCTGCCCGCCTGCAACGGCTGGACCTTCTGGTGCTTCGAAGCCGAAGGCGGCCAAGGCCTCGTCTCTATCGACATCCTCCGCCAGAAAATCCGCGCAGAGGCCGTGAGCCATTAGGGACCATTACGGCGCGTACACGTAGATCAGCTTCGTCCTCTCCCGGTCTTCGTAAAAACCGATCGAATCCAACTCCGCGTCAAAACGCACTTCCTTCGACGTTTTGCCGAGCGATTGCCCGTAGACCGGCTCTTCTTTCTCTTTCTTCCTCCGGCTCGACATCTTCTGCAAAGGCTCGATGTAAATCGTCCTTATGTTGTACCGCGCATAGACCAGCCCGTCGTTGTCCTTCTTCACACGCTGCGACAACGCTTGCGCGTCCTTCTCCGACAAAGGCAAGCCGTCCAGCGCTATCGGCGCCGACAGCATCGCTCGAAATGCCCTCGGAACGTAGCCTACCTCCCCGACATCGCACGGCTGCCCTTCGACCTCGTACAGGACGAACGAATTAATCCCGCGCAGCGTGTTCTCTTCCGAAAAACCGTATATCTTGTTCTTGAAATCGTATCGCCCTAACCGGATCGCCGCGTCGTACCGGTAATTCGTCGGATAGGATGGCATGTTCATCCGCACGGAATCCCTTAACGCCTTCTTGACATCGTGCCATTTAAACTCGTCCCCAGAATACGCTTTGTATAATCCGCATTCCGCGATCATCGCGTAGTCGTCCGCCATCAAATCGTCCGATATGTCCAGCGCGTTGAACCTTATCATCGTTCGCACCAAATTCGTCCACGTCGGCGCTGCGTACTCTTGCGCGCGCGCCCCTTGCGGCCAAAATACCACGGACAATAATAGGCAGATGACAATGCGTTTGAGCATAACGAACCGTTCCAGAAAAACTTCCGTCCCCGGACACGCTCCATCTCTACCCGCAGAATATGAATTTTTTCCTAAAAACGCCCCGAGCGCCTTCTTTAAGGCTTAGCCGCGCATAGACCGCTTTTCTTAAGCTGATCGGTCACGATTTCCACTATCCGCTCCACATCCTCAGACCTCGGCGGACGCAGGCATATCTCGCGGTGCAACAGCGTCGCCGACGTTATCGATGCAGGCCCATCCGCATCGAAACCGAAGACGCTCATTCTTTTGCAGATTTCTATCCGCCCTTCGGATATGCATATCTTGTACCCGACCCCCGCCTCTTTGCTGCCAAGGCGTATGACGTCGCGCCCTTCCTCTATGCCGCCTTTGATTTTAAACGACGATCCGGGCTTGTTGCTTAGCTCGTCAAGCGCACTGAAGACCTCTCTGGCCGCCGACCCGAAGGTCTCCGGCAAGAACGCTCCCTCCCTTTTCAAATCCTCCGTATCCATTAAATATCAATATCTCCGCATCAATGAATGCGGACATTATACATTCTATCCTCCGGCTTGTGGAAAAAATATCCGGCTTCTTCCCTTATAGTTAATTGAGCCTCGATTTTATGGCGCGCATGGCGATCTTTTTCATCGCGCTCGGCAGCGCCTCGCCGTTAAGCTTCTCCGGCGCGACCCAATGGCCGCGCAGCTTTTTTGTCGTCCGCGCCACGGCCACGGCCGCCTCTAACGTAAAATGCGTGAACACGTGCCTCACTGCGCCCCGCAGAACTTCCCACTTCTCTTTCGACGGCGCATATCGCCGTGCCGCGCTCAGCCCCGGCATCGCGCCTTCCGCCCACGGCGCGCTCGGCACTTCCATCATTCCCCCTAAAAGCCCTTTCGCCGGTCGGCGGCGCAGATATATCTCTCCCTTCCCGTTGAACAGCGCAAACGCCATCGTGCGGCGCGTAGGCTTCCGCTTCTTGGCGGCGCGGCGCGGCAATTTTTCGGCTTCTCCTTCGGCGCGCGCGCGGCACAAAGCCTTCCACGGGCACAAAGCACACTTCGGCTGCCTTGGCGTGCATACCGTCGCGCCCAAATCCATCAGCGCTTGCGCGTAATCCCCGCAGCGCAACGGCGGGATAAGTTTTTCGGCCGCCTCAGCCAGCTCTTTCTTCGCCTTCGGCAGCGGCGTCCGGATGAGATGGATGCGCGCCATCACGCGCTCAACATTCCCGTCTACCGCGTTCGCGCGCCGCCCGTAAGCTATCGCCGCCACTGCCGCCGCCGTGTACGGCCCGAAACCCGGAAGCTCCCTCAACTTCTTTTCGTCGTCCGGAAACTTGCCCCCAAATTCCGACACGATCTTCTGCGCGCACGCGTGCAGCATCCGCGCACGCCGGTAGTACCCCAGACCCGCCCACATCTTCAAAACATCGTCCAACTTCGCCGAGGCCAACGACTCCAGCGTCGGCCAGCGTTCGATAAATTTCAGAAAATACGGGCCTACCGTCGCCACCGTCGTTTGTTGCAGCATCACTTCGGACAGCGCCACGCGGTACGGATCGGCTATCTCGTCCCGCCCCGCGCGCCACGGCATCTCGCGCCGGTGCTTGTCGTACCACGCCAGCAATAACGCCGCCTCGCGATGCTTTTTGACTTTTTGGCTCTTTGCCTTCACACTCGTCCCCATGAACAAGCCCCGCTCTCTCGCCGACGCCGTCGACCATGTCGCCCGCAAATCCGCCGGTAAGGATTGGGGCCTTTATGCCAATCTTCTCAACCACTGGCCCGAAATCGCCGGGGCGGAGTATGCCCGCCTCTCTACTCCCGTCAAGATTTCCTTTCCTTACCAGCCTAACGAGCCTCTCCGCAAAAACGGCGTCCTCACCGTCCGCCTCCCGAGAGGCCTCGCCATGGAGTTTAGCTTTAGATCCGAAATTATCCGCGCTCGCGTCAACGCTTTCTTCGGCTACGAGGCTTTCGCCCGCATCGCCCTTGACGGCTCTTTCCTTCCCTCGCCGGACATCAAAACAAAAAAAACAGCCGACCCCAAAGCCTTGGAAGTTCTTAAGGAAAAAGCCGCCGCCGTTCCTTCAGACGAAGTCCGCCAAGCCCTCGAAAAATTCGGCGAGGCCCTTCTGACAAGAAACTAATTACCCTCGTTGCATTAACCATTGGCCGCAGATAAATCTGCTTCATGATCTCAGCGGCAAAACCTTACCTTTGCGTCCCCATCGAGGAATGCGGCGAGCGGATGCTCCCCATCCCCTCCAGCCGCTTCGCCTTCGCCGAGCCTCATCCTTACGCCGCCCTCGGCGCTCCTTACGGCAACGCCTCGCCCTGGATGCTCCGCGAATCCATCGTCGAGTCCCTTTGCGCCGCTCAGGAAACCTTGGCCGCCATCCGCTCGGACTGGAAAATCAAATTTTACGACGCCTATCGTCCCTCCGACGTTCAGCGCTTCATGATCAACCGCGAATTCTCCCTCCAAGCCAAAATCCTCGGCATCCCGCTTAACACAAAATCCGAAGTTGACTCCCAAAAACTTCGCAAAGCCGTTTTTAGCCGTTGGGACATTCCGAGCGACGATCCCTCTATGCCGCTGCCTCACGAAACAGGCGCCGCCTTCGACGTCAGGATCGCCGACGAACGGGGCCACAATATTTTTATGGGTTCGACCATCGACGAAAATTCGGAACGCGTCCTGCCCGATTACTATGCCAAAGCAACCAGCGAGGCCGGGAAAAGGGCCCATGCCCACCGTAAATTGCTTTGCGTCATCCTCGAAGCCGAAGGTTTCGTTCGCCATCCCGCTAAATGGGGACATTTCTCGCGCGGCGATCAGCGCGCCGTCTATACCCTTTCGGGCCAAAAGGCCATATACGGCCCAGCGCCGTTATGATGCGGCGGCTTGCTTCTTCTCGCAACTTCCGGGACGCTTGAACTCCGGCACCAACTCCTGAAGCTTCGCCACCGCCCGCTCCTCACCCTCGCCCTCGCGCAACTTCACGGCGTACCCGTCCAGCTCCTCTTTCAGAAAAGCCAGACCCACCGTCGCCGCTTTCCCAACCTTCACTCCGTCCGCCGCAGACGGCACCAACTCTTCCGAATCCGCAAACAACTCTTCGTACAGCTTCTCGCCCGGCCTCAACCCCGTGTATACGATCTTCACGTCCTCGTCCGGCCGGTGCCCCGCCAGACGTATAATCTGCCGCGCCAAATCCGCTATCTTCACCGGATCGCCCATGTCCAGCACGAGAACGCGGCCTCTTTGATCTCCCGGCTCAATCCCCAAAGACGACGCTTGCAGCACAAGCTCCACCGCCTCGCGGATCGTCATGAAATACCTCGTAATGTCCGGATGCGTCACCGTCAGCGGCCCGCCTCTCGCCAACTGCTCTTGAAAACGCGGCACCACAGACCCCGTCGATCCCAGCACGTTCCCGAACCTCACCGTCACAAAACGCGTCGAAGGCGACGACAGATCGAGCGCCTGACAGTACATCTCGGCCAGCCGCTTTGTCGCGCCCATCACGCTCGACGGACGCACCGCCTTGTCCGTCGATATTTGCACCATCGCCGCGCAGCCGAACTCGAGACAGCAATCCGCCACTGTCCTCGACCCCACCACGTTCGTCAGTATCGCCTCGCGCACGTTTTCCTCCGCCAGCGGCACATGCTTGATCGCCGCCGCGTGAAAAACCAAATCCGGCCCCTCTTCCGCGAATATCTGCCGAATCCTCGCCGCGTCCCTCACGTCCGCGATCAACGACCGCATAACCTGCGTCGGAAACGTCTCGCGCACCTCCATGTCGATGCGATAAAGATTAAACTCGCTGAACTCGACCAAGATCAGCAACGACGGCTGCAACGCCGCGATCTGCCTCACAAGCTCGGACCCTATCGAGCCGCCCGCCCCCGTCACCAGCACCCGGCGCCCGAAGATCAGCGCCTTGATCGCCCCCCGGTTCAGCTTCGTCTCGGGCCTCCCAAGCAAATCCTCCAGCGCCAACGGCCGGTCGCTCATCCTCATCGCCGCCGCCACGTCGTCCCTTACTTCCGTCAGCGCCGGTAACCGCGACAACCCCAAACCCAAAGAGGTCGACGTCTCCAGCAACTCCGTCACCAGCCCGCTGTTGAACCGCGATACCGCCCGCGTCAATATCAGCCGCGACGGCGCGCTTCCCCTCTCGCGCAGGCGCGCCACAACCTCGGAAAGCTCGTCGATCGTCCCCAACACCGCCACGCCTTGGATCGTCCGCCCCACCCGCTTGTCGTTATCGCCCACGATCCCCACGACGTTGTACGGCGCTTGCGGATTTGCCCCTACCGCCCTCAAAAATATATCCGCTTCGTCTCCCGCGCCGATCAACAGCACGTTCACGCGCCCGCCGCCCGAACGCTCCCACATCAGCCCCAATCGCCTCTCGCGCAACAGGCGAAACGCCATCCGCGAACCGCCAAGACCCGCCAGCATGATAAACAACGCGATAAACGGTATCGTACGCGGCACGCCCTCGAGCCGCGTCGTCAAAAACGCTATCGCCAGAAACCCCGCCACCGCTATCGCCGACGCCCGCAAAATTTCCATCAAATCCTTGAGCGACGCAAAAACCCATATCCCCCTGTACAGCCCGCTCGCCCAAAACACCGCCCCGCACGTCGCCATGAAGATCAGCGCCGCC
>CAYUPD010000077.1:4115-6754 GCA_964446645.1 uncultured Rhodospirillaceae bacterium | reverse complement strand
CGTTGCGCCCCAACGCCAATTCGCCCAGCTCCGTCGCCGGGCCGTCGGCGATGATGTCGCCTTTCGCAATCCTGTCGCCCACCCGCACCAACGGACGCTGCGTGATGCACGTGCTTTGGTTCGAACGCTGGAACTTGAGCAGATTGTAAATATCGACCGACGGCGCCGTCGTATCTTCGCCGTGATCGGCGTTCACGACGATACGCGTCGCGTCCACCTGATCCACGACGCCCGAACGCTTCGCCACAATCGTCACGCCGGAATCCCGCGCCACGGCCCCTTCCATGCCCGTGCCGACGAGCGGCGCGTCGTTACGCAGAAGCGGAACGGCCTGACGTTGCATGTTCGAGCCCATCAACGCGCGGTTCGCGTCGTCGTTTTCCAAGAACGGTATCAGCGCCGCAGCCACCGAAACGATCTGCTTCGGCGACACGTCGATGAAGTCCACCGCATCGGGCGGCACAACGATGTTTTCGCCCGCCTTGCGGACAATCACATGCTCGGTCGCAAACTTGCCGTGCTTGTCCAGCTCGGCGTTCGCCTGCGCAATCGCATAGCGCCCTTCTTCCATCGCCGACAGGTACACAACCTCCGACGTCACCTTGCCTCCCTTGACGCGGCGGTACGGGCTTTCGATAAATCCGTACTGGTTGACGCGCGCGTAGGTCGCCAATGAACTGATAAGGCCGATATTCGGGCCTTCCGGCGTCTCAATCGGGCAAATGCGCCCGTAGTGCGTCGGATGCACGTCGCGAACCTCAAAGCCCGCGCGTTCGCGCGTCAGGCCGCCCGGCCCAAGGGCCGAAACGCGCCGCTTGTGCGTGATTTCGGACAGCGGGTTCGTCTGATCCATAAACTGCGACAACTGCGACGAACCGAAGAATTCGCGCACCGCCGCCGCCGCAGGCTTGGCATTGATAAGATCGTGCGGCATCACCGTGTCGATCTCGATCGAGCTCATGCGCTCGCGGATCGCGCGCTCCATGCGCACCAAGCCGATACGGTACTGGTTTTCCATCAATTCGCCGACCGAACGCACGCGGCGGTTGCCCAAGTGGTCGATGTCGTCGATTTCGCCGCGCCCGTCCTTCAGATCGCACATGATCTGGATGATCTTGATGATATCTTCCTTGCGCAGAACGCGAACCTGATCGTCCGTCTTGAAATTCAGGCGCGAGTTCATCTTCACGCGGCCCACCGGCGACAGGTCGTAGCGGTCAAGCTGGAAGAAGAGGCCGTTGAACAAAGCTTCGGCCGACTCCAGCGTCGGCGGTTCACCCGGGCGCATCACCCGGTAAATGTCGATCAGCGCTTCTTCGCGCGACACGTTCTTGTCCGCCATCAGCGTGTTGCGGATGTACGGGCCCACGTTCACGTTGTCGATGCCCAGCGTCGGGATTTCCTTGATGCCCGCTTCTTCGAGCTTCTCAATCGCGTCGGCCGTAACTTCGTCGCCCGCCTCGAACAGGACTTCGCCCGTCTTTTCGTTAATCACGTCCGTCGCCAGAAAATGCCCAACCAAAGCTTCGTCCTTGACGAGGATTTCCTTCACCCCGGCTTCTGTGTACTTCGCCAGCAAACGCGGCGTCAGCTTGCCGCCCGCTTCGGCCAACACCTTGCCGTTCTTCGCATCGACCAGATCGGCCGTCAGCTTCTGGTTCTTCAACAAATCGGGGTTGAACGGCGTGGACCAGCCGTTCTTGGCCTTCTTATATATAACCGTCGCGTAGAATGACGACAGAATCTCTTCCTTCGACATGCCTTGGACTTCGTGCGGTTCCACCGCCTTGCCATCCTTGGCGCGCTTGGCCCGCAGCTTGACCGTCTCGGCCCCCTCAAGCGCGTAGAGCAGCGACGTCACCGGCAATTTGCGGCGGCGGTCGATGCGGGCGTACACTAAATCCTTCGCGTCGAACTCAAAATCCAGCCACGAGCCGCGGTACGGAATGACCCGCGCGGCAAACAGATATTTGCCCGACGAGTGCGTCTTGCCTTTGTCGTGATCGAAAAACACGCCCGGACTGCGGTGCATCTGGCTTACGATCACGCGCTCGGTTCCGTTGACGATGAACGTCCCGTTCGCCGTCATCAGCGGCATGTCGCCCATGTAGACGTCTTGCTCTTTAATGTCGCGGATCGACTTGACGCCCGTGTTCTCTTCGACATCGAACACCGTCAGGCGCAACGTCACTTTAAGCGGCGCCGCAAACGTAACTCCGCGCTGCTGGCATTCCTCCACGTCGTACTTGGGCTGCTCCAGCTCGTACGACAGAAAATCCAAAACCGCGCGGCCCGAAAAATCCGATATCGGGAACGCCGACATCAAAACATCCTGCAACCCCTTGCGCTCGCGCGAGGACGCCGGAATGTGCATCTGCAAAAAGTCGTCGTACGACTTGCGCTGAACCTCAATCAGGTTCGGCATTTCGGCGATCTCTTCGATGCGCCCGAAACTTTTCCGGATTCTTTTGCGGCCCGTGAAGCTCTTGCTCGGGTTGACGTTGATTGCGGTGCCGATGGTCGCCATTGCTTGGTCCCTCAAAGCTGCGTTCCGTCAAAAACGGAAACGATTTCAAAAATGCAACAAGGCCACACAAGCGACGCAGATGTTTGATTCCGCTCGCTAAGATGGCCCTTTT
>CAYUPD010000077.1:0-4105 GCA_964446645.1 uncultured Rhodospirillaceae bacterium | reverse complement strand
CACGCCCTCATTCGCTAAGCCGGTCTTTTTTCTCATAAATTTCGCGCGCGTATATGAATCTTATGTAGGCCCCCTGACAAGGGGAAAAATATTTTTATTCGCATTCATGGTTAATGTGAAAAATATTAGGTGTGGCAGAAAGGACACAAAAAACATAACCACAACTATCTTTTGGGCTTATTTCACTTCTTAACCTCCATACCAGCCCATAGTAATTAAAATATGTGAATATAAACATCAAAATCACCCAAGAAAAACAAAAGCAACCCATTAAATTCAAATGATTTTCTCGTATTATCCCGTCCATAAGCGCAATCAATAGTTTGTTATATTTTATCGGGTATGTTGTGGGCGTAATTTATGGCTTTTCTATTTTTTGATAACGATTTTTTCAGAGGAGAAATCATGTCTATCGATACTCTCAAAAACGGCATCAACAGCCTTGGACAAGTGAGAAACTTTAAACAGGCTGCCGAATGGCTAAGGCTTGGCCCGTCTGGCTATACTTGGATGAGGGAATACGCCAAAAAGGAAGTGGAAGATATTCTCGCAAATGATTGGTCGGAATTCGGTTCTACAAATATTGATCACGGCATAGGGGTTTTTGCTCCCACACGAATAGCTCTCGCGCGTAACTTTTATTCGTTATACGTAGAAGAAATCGGCCCCGAACTCGATAAACAACTTAACATTGCCGAACAAGCAAAATGCGCCGAAGAAACACGGATTCTCACAAGCTTATTTATTTCTGCAACGGAACCGCCACAACGTTACGAGCACGACTTCTCTCCCGCGACCGTTGATGGCCGGGTGAAAAGTCTCATGGAATTAAATGAAATGTATTTAGGGGGAGTAAGCTCCGAACTTGCGGAACAAATTAAAGAAGCGGCAGATTACCAAAAAAATTACTTCAGAAATCCAAGCCCCATTACAAAAACCGCAAGAAAGGTTCTTCACTCATTAAAAGGTTCTGCACCTCATTTCAAATGACTAAGATTTGCGTAGTTAAATCTTCGTCACAAACCGCGCCATCACTTTGAGGATGCCTTTTTTGCCGAACGCGACTTCGAGCTTGTCGTGATCGACGCGACGGACGATGCCGGTGCCGAATTTTTCGTGGCTTACCCTATCTCCTATATTAAAGCCGTCCGGATTATGCGGCGGCTGAACGACCGTAACTTTACCTTCGATCTGCATCGGCTTGCGAGACGGGGCGAAACTCCTTGGCTTTCCGGCGTTTAACTGATCCCACAAGCTCGGACCCTTCTTTTTGCGCGGCCGGTCGTCGTCCCACGACTGGTCAAAACGCATGCCGGAGGATGCTCCCGCCCCTATCGTCGAATCCCGCAATATATGCGCATCGGGAAGCTCCGCCAGAAAACGCGACGGTAGCGCGTTGACATACGACCCATATAAAAACCGGTTCGCCACAAACGATATCGATGCGCGACGCTTCGCCCTCGTGATCCCGACGTAGGCCAGCCGTCTTTCCTCCTCCAAGCCCGCGATGCCGTTCTCGTCAATCGCGTGACGGCTCGGAAATATCTCCTCTTCCCATCCGGGCAAAAAAACCACGTCGTACTCAAGCCCCTTCGCGCCGTGCAACGTCATCAAACTGACTTGATCTCCTTGCGCGTTCTCGGTCGCCTCCATGACGAGACTCACATGCTCGAGAAACGCCGGAAGCGTGTCAAAATCAGCCATCGCCCCGATCAACTCCTTGAGATTGTCGAGCTTGCCCGGCGCTTCGGGCGATTTGTCCGCCTGCCACATTCCCGTATAGCCGGAGTCGTCGAGCACGATTTGCGCGACCTCCGGATGCGGCAGGTTTTTGAGCAATCCCCTCCACGCCGCGAAATTTTCGACGAACGAGTGCAGGGTTTGCTTTAACTTCGGCTTCAGTTCGTCCGTCTCGACAAGACGCGAGGTCGCCTCCAGCAGCGAAATCCTCTCGTTGTGCGCGTAATGGTGTATCTGCTGCAACGCCGCCGGGCCGACCCCGCGCTTGGGCACGTTCACGATGCGCTCAAACGCCAGATCATCCTCCGGCGCCGCCAGCAATCTCATGTACGCCATCGCGTCGCGAATTTCGGCCCGCTCGTAGAACCTCGCTCCGATCAATACCCTGTATGGAATGCCAAGCTGGATAAAACGCTCTTCAAACGCGCGCGTCTGAAAACCCGCGCGCACCATCACCGCCATCTCGTTAAGCGACGTTCCCTTGCGCTGAAACGATTCAATCTCATCCGAAACCCACCGCGCCTCTTCTTTACCGTCCCACAGGCTTTGCACCCGCACATGATCGCCCTGATCCGCCGACGTCCATAGCGTTTTGCCGAGCCTCATCTTGTTGTTCGCAATCAGATGCGCCGCCGCCCCCAGAATATGCCCCGTCGAGCGGTAGTTCTGCTCGAGCCTTATCACCCGCGCTCCCGGAAAATCCTCCTCGAACCTCAAGATGTTGCCCACTTCGGCCCCGCGCCATCCATAGATCGATTGGTCTTCGTCGCCCACGCAACAGATGTTTTTGTTCGCCCGCGCCAAAAGCCTGAGCCACAAATATTGCGCCGTGTTCGTATCCTGATACTCATCGACCAGAATATACCGGAAACGGTTATGCGCTTCGGCCAATATATCCGGATGCCCGCGCAAAATCGTCAGATGATGCAAGAGCAAATCGCCGAAATCGCACGCGTTGAGATCCAAAAGCCGCTGCTGGTATGCCGCATACAACTGCGGCACGCGGCCGTTCGCGAGATTGCCTTTATCGTGCGCCACCTCCTGCGGCAGCAAGCCCCTATCCTTCCATCGCTCGATCACCGCCAATACCGCACGCGGCGGCGATTTCTTGGTGTCGATATTCTCGGCCTCAAGCAACTGCTTGATCAGGCGCTCCTGATCGTCCGAATCCAATATCGTAAAGCTCGGCTTCAGCCCCACAAGCTCAGCATGCGGGCGGAGCATCCGCGCCGCCAGCGAGTGAAACGTGCCCAGATACCACCCGTCCACGGAACGCCCCAACATGTCGGATACGCGCGCGCGAACCTCGCCCGCCGCCTTGTTGGTAAACGTCACGGCCAAAATCTGTGCAGGAACCGCACGGCCCGTCGCCAGCAAATGCACAAGCCGCGTCGTCAGCACGCGCGTCTTGCCCGTCCCCGCCCCCGCCAGCACCAAGACAGGCCCGTCCAGCGCCTCGACCGCCTGACGCTGCACAGGGTTAAGCCCTTGCATGTAGGCAGGCTCGGAAGACGCCGGAGATAGGGAGCTTTCGGTCATATTATGCGGACGCCTTTTTAAAATCCCGGACTATGTCTTGAACCCAATCGGGCGCCGATGTCCATAAAAAGTGAAAAACATCGTCCACGTCGTTGCACTTGAATCCGTGGTTCTTCGCCAGCAGATCGAGGCTCGTTTTCGAAAACAGGCTGATATGCCCGTTGCGCGGCGACGCATACCACCAGCCGAGCCTCTCGTTCTTGCGGATATGCCCATCCGACAATAACGTCGAGAAAAACACAATCCCGCCCGGCACAAGAAGCTTCTTAAGATCGGCCATCAGCGCGTTGACATCCGGCACGTGCTCGAACACCTCGAACGCCGTAATCAAGTCGAACGCGCCCAAATCTTCAATCTTCACGTCCTTGTTCACAAACGGATCGTACGACTGAGAATCCCACCCCGCCTCGCGCAGCAATTTAGCCAATAACCCTTCGCCGCCGCCGTAATCGAGATGCCGTATCCTCTTCGACGCCTTGCCGAACAGATTCGTCACGTTCTCCTGGTTCATGTGCGGACGGCGCATCACGAAGTCCGGGTCCACGTTGACGTAATCCTCGTTGTAGATTTTTCGCTCGAAGTCTTCGAGACACCACGCCGCCATCCCGGGCGCAAAGCAAAACCCGCACGCACCGCACAGATAATACGAAACGGTCTCGCCCGACGCCGGAAGAACCATCCCCTTCTTTTCAGCGCAGGACTTGTTGAACTCCACGGCATCCAGAAAACCGCCCGGCCGCCCGCACACAGGGCATGCACGCTCCATTTCCCGTTCCCCCGCCATCAGGCCGTAGCGCAGACTTTGTTGCGCCCCGTTTGCTTGGCC
>CAYUPD010000076.1:3264-6771 GCA_964446645.1 uncultured Rhodospirillaceae bacterium | reverse complement strand
TGCCTCTTTTACGCAAGCGACAAACGGCTTTCGTGGCGCACATATGTTCGCACATGGCCCCTATGGGCCGTGAGCCTTGCATACATCGCGTGGCGCTTGCAGGCTTCGGACTTCGCCGGGCCGGAATATTATGCGCAACTCTACGCCTTGCCGGATTTTGAGGCCCTTAAAGCTTATGCCAACAATTCTCTCTTCAGGCTCTATACGTTCTTCGCCACGCTGCCTTCGTATCTCGGCCTCATCGCGTGGCCTTCGGGACTGCACATCGAGCGCACGTTCCCCATTCAGGCAAGTCCTTTTCTTCGGCCTGTCGTTATCGGGTTTCTCATGGCGTTTGGCGCGCACGGCTATATTGTTTATAGCGCCTTTAAAAAACGCGGTCTTGCCCTGAGTTTCGGCGTTCTATGGTTTTTCGCCGCGCATGCGCCGGACTCGGGCCTCGCAATGGCGACAAACTCCGTCTTTCTCGAGCATTGGATGTACGCGCCGACGGCGGGATTGTTTTTGGGAATAGCGCAAGCAATCTACCCCGCCGTCGCGCGGATGCCGCGCCTCGCAGCCGTTTTTTGTTTGTGCCTTGCCGTTGCCTTGTCGTCCGCGACGTATCGCCAGAACGAAGTCTGGCGCTCGCCCGTTTCTTTGTACGAGAACATCTTTGCCAACGGAGAAAAATCCGCGCGCGCGCATAACAATCTGGCTTTGTATTACGTCGATCGCGGCCTGTTCGACGAGGCTATTGAACAATTCAACCAAGCCATCTCTATCGCCGACGTTTATCCCGAAACGCGGTACAATCTTGCCGGAACCTATCTTCACCGAGGCAAAAACAAAGAAGATATCGACAACGCCATTTTAAATTTAAACGCCGCGCTCGACATGCAGCCCGGCTTCGCCCGCGCGCACGCCATGCTGGCCGATATTTACGAATACCTTCTGCACGACAAAACGAAAGCGGCTTTCCACCGCCAACGCGCGGAAGAAAACCTCACCCCGCCGAAGTAGAAAACCTGCCGCCCGTCTCTTTCGCGCGGAGCCTCAGGCTCGCCGTCTGAATAACCGCGTCGGCGCTGCTGGTTCCCATATAAGCCGCAAACCCTATCGCCGTCCGTAACGGGAGCCTTTCGGGCAGGATCGTTTTCTTTCCGAGAAACTTTTCGAGCTTCTCAAGCCGCGCGACGCCCGTCATCTCGTCCATGTGAGTCAACAACACCGCAAACGTATCCTCGTCCCAGCGCGCCACTGTATCGTTGGCGCGCACGCTTTGCCGCAAAGCGTCGGCGGCGGCGCATGCGTAGGCGCACTCGGCTTGAGGCCCTATGCCCCCGCAGTCTTCGAAGGAGATCATCGCCAAGACTCCCGCGTAATCCGCATCGCGCCGCGCCATCGCCAGTTCGCGCTTAAAAGCGGCAAGAAATCCCCGGCGGTTCGGCAGGCCCGTGAGTTCGTCCGTCAGCATCCGCTCCTCAAGAGCTTCGATGCGCTCTTTCTGGATGCGCATGATCGTCTCGGCCTGACCCAGCGCAATCCGAAGCTCCGCCGCATCAAGGCCGTCGCGGCCTTCCCCTCCCGAACGAGGCTCGAAACCCCTCCATCCCTGCCGCAACGGCAAGACCTTCGCTTCCGCATAGGTTTGTTCTTTGGTCAGCGTGCTCATGGCAATGGTCTCCCTTATTGAAAAACCTGCAAGATTCGGAGCAAACGTCATGCCAAGTTATCCACAAACATGTAACGTATTGAAATAACTAGATTATTCCTCGTTCCGCTTTTTATTTTCAGCGCTGAATCGGCAAAAAATGCCGTGTTTACATGGACTTCCGAAGCCACAACGCATACTAACTTATTCATTGACACCCGTTTTATGAATTCTTTATAAGACACCCTCTTTCAAAGGATCGGAAAATGAAGCGCACTTATCAACCCAGCAAGCTTATCCGCAAGCGCCGCCACGGCTTCCGTGCGCGCATGGCCACGGTCGGAGGACGCAAAGTCCTGGCCCGCCGCCGCGCTCAGGGACGCAAGAAGCTGTCGGCTTAATCGGCCCCGGCTATGACCCGCTCGCTCGAAATTTTACGCAAACGCGTCGAATTCCTTGCCGTCGCCAAGACCGGCAAGCGGTGGGTCGCGCCCGGATTCGTTCTTCAGATCGGCGAGGCCCGCGGGCCTTCCGCCTCCGTCCGCTACGGACTGACCGCCACGCGCAAGATCGGCAACGCCGTCGTTCGCAACCGCGCCCGCCGCCGCTTGCGTGCGGTCGCGTCCGCCGTCATGCCCTCGGCCGCCCCGGATCGCGATTACGTTCTCGTCGCCCGCGACAAAACGCCCACGTATCTCTTCTCTACTTTGCGGGAAGACCTCATAAAGGGACTCAAAAGGTTGAAGCTTTGGCACCTCGAGGCCTGACCAGGCTCGTTCTGGCCCGATAAGCTCCCTTTTACTCTTTTATGAAAGACTACTCCTATGCTTTCCATTCAAGGCATCTCCTACCGCATCGGCGGTCGCGTTCTTTTCGATAACGTCTCGGCCAATATTCCGGCCGGGCGGCGCGTCGGACTCGTCGGGCCTAACGGCACCGGCAAAACGACTCTGTTCAAAATCATCTCGGGCGAACTCGATGCCGACGACGGCGAGGTTTCGTTCGTCAGGGGCGCCACGCTCGGCATGGTGCGCCAAGACATGCCCGACGACGACACGTCTATCCTCGACGTTGTCTTGGCCTCGGACGCCGAGCGCACGGCTTTGCTCAAAGAAGCCGAGACGACTCTCGACCCCGACCGCATCGCTTCGATCTACGAACGGCTCAACGAAATCGGCGCTTACGACGCGCCATCGCGCGCGGCGGCTATCTTGGCGGGGCTCGGTTTCAGCGAGGCCGCGCAGCAGAACCCCATCTCGTCCTTTTCGGGCGGATGGAGAAACCGCGTCGCGCTCGCCTCCGTGCTGTTTCTTCAACCCAACGTGCTGCTGCTCGACGAGCCGACAAACCACCTCGACATCGAGTCCATGACGTGGCTCGAAAACTTCCTGTCGCGCTATAGGGAAACGCTCGTCGTCATCAGCCACGATCGCGACTTTTTGAACAAGACGGTCGATCACATCTTGCATTTGGACAACAAAAAGCTCGTCCTTTATGCCGGAAATTACGACTCCTTCGAGCGACGCCGCGCCGAGCGCCTGATGAACCAGCAGGCCCTGCACGACAAGCAGATGGCTCAAAAAGAGCACATGATGAAGTTCGTCGAGCGTTTCCGCGCCAAGGCGACCAAGGCCCGGCAGGCCCAAAGCCGCCTTAAGGCCATCGAGCGCATGGACATCGTCGATGCCGTCATGAAAGAGCGCGTCACGGCGTTCAAATTTCCGGAACCGCAGCCCATGAAGCCGCCTTTGATCCGGCTCGACCACCTCGATGCGGGGTACATCGCGGGCAAGCCCGTCTTGCGCAATCTGAACCTCACGATCGATCCGGGCGACCGCATCGCTCTTTTGGGCGCGAACGGAAACGGCAAATCG
>CAYUPD010000076.1:0-3254 GCA_964446645.1 uncultured Rhodospirillaceae bacterium | reverse complement strand
CTGATTAAAATCCTGTCGTCGCGCCTCGCCCCGATGGCGGGCGAAATCCGCAAGCCCGGCAAGCTCAAGATCGGCTACTTCGCGCAGTTCCAGACCGAGGAGCTTGACGTGTCGCTCACGCCCTTCGAAATCATGAGCGCCGCGACGAACGAGCCTTCGGAAGCCAAGGTTCGCGCCATACTGGGCGGATTCGGTTTCGACAAGGCCAAGGCGGACACCCGCGTCGGCGAGCTTTCGGGCGGCGAAAAAGCGCGGCTGCTTTTTTGCCTGATGAGCTTCGACGCGCCGCACGTCATGCTTTTGGACGAGCCGACCAACCATCTGGACATCGACGCGCGCGAGGCTTTGATTCAGGCGCTCAACGACTACAGCGGCGTCGTGATCCTCGTAAGCCACGATCCGCATCTCGTGAAATGCGTCGCGGATCAGCTATGGCTCGTCGCGGACGGCGCGTGCAAGCCTTACGACGACGATCTCGACGCTTACCGCGCGCTCGTCCTGCGCCAACGGCGCATCGACCGCGATAAGCCGAAGAAGCCCGCGCGCGAAACGCCTCAAGCCTCCGCAGACTCCAAAAAAGACGCGGAAAAGTGGGAGCGCGCCTTGGCCGACCTTGCCGCCCGAAAGCATCTTCTGGAAGGCGAGATCGCCGCCTGCTACGACGGCCACGACGCCGAACGGCTTAAAAAGCTCAACGACGCCTACGCCGCGCTGCAAAACGAGACGGATGCCGCAGAAAAGGAATTGGCCAAGGCCATCGAAGAACTTTAGTTTTCCTCGCTTTAAAAACGTGCTTTATTCGCCGCGATGACCGTTCTTCTCGACCAAGCCACATCGCTGCACACGCTCGGCCGCCTCGACGAGGCCGAAAAGCTTTACCGCGTCCTTTTGGCGGACGATCCGCAACAGCCGGACGCGCTGGCGCTTCTGGGCGTCCTGCTTGCCGCGCGCAAGGACTTTCCGCAGGCCGTTTCGTTCCTTGAGCGCGCCATCGAAGCCGATCCGCTGGCGGCGCTTTTTCGCTTCTACATGGGCAACGTCTTTTTCGATATGGACGACCTTGACCGCGCCGAGGGAGCTTTTCGCGAAGCCTTGGCCCGGCAGCCCGATTTCGCCGACGCGCATTTCCGCCTCGGCCTCGTTTTCGAGAAAAAAGGCGATCTTCAGAAAGCCTCCGAGCACCTCTGCCGCGCCGCCGAGACCAAGCCCGACTTCGGCCCCGCGTGGGTCAAGCTCAGCGAAATCTCTCTCAGGAACAAAGACTACGCCCAAGCCGGAAAAGCCGCGGACATCGCCGTCCAGTTGATGCCGCACGACCTTGCCGCGCACATCGCGCAAGCCTTGGCCTACGACAGCCTCGACCGCGAAGAGGACGCTCTTGACGCGTTGCACCGTGCGCTCCTTATCCGGCCTGATTTTCTCCAAGCGTGGGATATGCTTGGCAGCATGTGCCAAAGGCTTGGGCGTCTCGACGAGGCGGAATCCGCCTTCCGCAAAGCTATCGCCGTCGCAGGAGCCTCCATCGACAACGAAGACGGGCGCGAGGTTCCCGAAGAAGACTATTCCGTCCATCACTGGAATCTGGCGCTTCTCGAGCTTCTTCGCGGCGATTTTGCCCACGGCTTCGCTCATTACCGCGCGCGATTTAAAAAAGCCGGACGCGCGCCGCGCCTGCCTTTGCCGCAGCCCATCTGGCGCGGCGAAGAGCTGGATGGAAAGAAAATCCTCCTCGTGGGCGAACAAGGCTTCGGCGACGTTTTGATGATGGCGCGCTTCGCGCCGCTTCTCAAAGCCAAGGGCGCCAAAGTCGTTTTATTGGTTCACGAAGCTCTTGCGGAGTTCATGAAAGCCTCCAACCTCGCCGACGGAATTATTTGCGAAGCCCCCAGGGGCCAGAACGGATTCGACTTTCAGGCGTCGCTTTTCGACCTGCCCTATCGGCTCAAAATAAATCTCGGAATAATTCCGCACGCGCCCTATCTGCCCTCGCCGCTTGTGGACGAGGCCTCAAGGCTTTCCGGCGACGGACGGCCCAAGATCGGCGTCGTCTGGGCCGGAAAAAAAGATTACGGCGACGACAGGCGGCGCAGTCTTTCTTTGGCGGTATTTTCAGATTTGTTTAACGAAACGGACGCTCAGTTTTATAATCTGACGCGCGACCTGAACCCCGGCGACGCCGAAATCCTTTCGCAGCACGGCGTTATCGACCTTTCGCCCAAGCTCACGAACTTCTACGAAACCGCAAAGCTCGTCGCGCAGCTCGACCTTATCGTCACTTGCGACACCGCCATGGCCCATCTGGCGGGCGGTATGGGCAAAAACGTTTGGACTCTCCTGCCCTTCGCCCCCGACTGGCGGTGGCTTTTGGGACGCGAAGACAGCCCGTGGTATCCTTCGATGCGCCTGTTCCGCCAAAGCAAAAAGGCAGATTGGGCCGAGGTTGTATCGCGCGTAAAAAACGAGTTGATGAAAAACGTCTAATACCAGTGGCCTTATGAATTGACTCATGGTCAATTCATAGGGCCTTCGGCCGAAAGGCCGCCGCCGCAGTCGCGGCGGATACCAACGGCGTGTTAAGAAACTATCCTTATGGATAGTTTCTTAAGGCCGTTGGTATAATAACCGCGTATATCGAGTTGTCTTTGCGTTTTGTCTTTCCCGGAGAACGATCATGCGCTTCGCCAAGATTTTTTATTATTCGCTCTTCGCCGTTCTGGCTCTTACCGGCGCGGCGCAGGCCGCCTCTCTGGCCGGAACGGCGTGCAACGCGCTCGGAAAAATTCAGACCGACACGAACAACGCCGACGTCGTCGCCTGCCTCCAAACAAGCGAGACGGATCGCGCCCTGATCTGGAAAACGATGACGGCAAACGGCGGCCTTGCGGGGCTGGATATTAAAAACGCCTGGTGCAAAGAACTAACCGGGTGCATGGCCTCCTGTCCCAAGGGCAAAAAGGTTCTCGGCGGAGGGTGCTGGGTCAATCCCGGCCACGGCCTTATCACAAGCTCGACGCCGATCGGCGATAACGGCTGGAACTGCGGCGGATTCTCGGCCGGAGTGTACGACGGCATTGGCGCTATCGTCGTTTGCGCCTCAGCTAATGGACCCTAAAGACATTTGCCCGCGACTCGGCTATGACTCTTTCGCTCGTTTTTTAAGAGGAGGCCTATCATTTCCGCTTCTCAAGACTCTTGCGAAATTATCGGTTCCGTTCGCGTCCCCGATTACGTCGAAAAGCCGTATTGGTGCTTTT
>CAYUPD010000075.1:1099-6899 GCA_964446645.1 uncultured Rhodospirillaceae bacterium | reverse complement strand
TCGATGCCGACGGCGTTGTTCAGAACGAACGCGACGGGCGCAAGGCAGTTTGTCGTGCACGAAGCGTTGGAAACGACGACATGCGAGGCCTTAAGCTCGTCATGATTGACGCCATAGACGACCGTAATGTCCTCGTCCGTCGCGGGGGCCGAAATCAAAACCTTCTTGGCTCCGGCCAAGAGATGCTTGGCAGCATCGTCGCGCTTCGTGAAGCGGCCCGAGCATTCCATCGCCACGTCGATACCGAGGTCTTTCCACGGCAACGCCGCCGGGTCGGACGCCTGAAACCCCTTAATGCGCTTTCCGTTAATAACGAGATCGCTGCCGTCAACGGCGACCTCGCCGGGAAAACGTCCGTGAATAGAATCATATTTGAGGAGGTGCGCGTTCGTCGCCGTGGGAGCAAGATCGTTAACGGCGACAATTTCGATGTCCTTGCGGCCGGATTCAAACACGGAGCGAAGGACGAGGCGGCCGATGCGGCCAAAACCATTGATGGAAACACGGACGGCCATAAGAACCTCCCTTTTTATGGAATGAAACGCTATGCGTTTGTAGAAAAGAGAGCCGCCGATGGCAAGAGGGCTTTTTATTTTTTCTTAAGCAATTCTTGAGCTTTTTCAACGACTTTGGCGGCAGTGATGTCAAAATGCTCGAAGAGCTTGTCGCCCGGGGCCGAAAGGCCGAACCCGGTCATCCCGACAAAGCCGTCTTTATGGCTTAAGTACTGGTCCCAAGACTGGCGGATTCCGGCCTCGACGGCCAGAAGCGGCGCCTTCCCCAGAACCTCGGCGCGATATTTTTCGGATTGCTCGTTAAACAACGCAAAACTCGGCATGGACACGACGGCCGCCTTAACGCCCGCTTCCGCCAGCTTGGCCCGCGCCTCAAGAGCCTTAAAGACTTCCGAGCCCGTCGCCAAAATCGTTATGTCGCGCTTTTCGCCCTCTCCGGCCAAAACGTAGCCGCCCAACGCCGCAAGATTTTCTTTGCTGTCGGCGCGCACTGTCGGAATGCCTTGGCGGGTCAGCACGAGCATGCTCGGGCGGGTTTTGCTCTTTAACGCAATCTCCCAGCACTCGGCCGTCTCGACGCCGTCGCAGGGGCGCATGACCAGCAAATTCGGTATCGCGCGCATCGCGCTCAGATGCTCGATAGGCTGGTGCGTCGGGCCGTCCTCGCCGACGCCGATGCTGTCGTGCGTCATCACATAAACGACGCGCTGCCGCATCAACGCCGCAAGCCGGATCGACGGCCTGCAATAATCGGTAAACACAAAGAACGTGCCGCCGTAAGGAACCAACCCGCCGTGCAGCGCCATGCCCCCCATCGCCGCGCACATCGCGTGCTCGCGAACGCCGTAGCGAAGATACTGCCCTTCATACTTCGGCGGCGTTATGTCCGGGCTTCCCTTGACGTGCGTGTTGTTGGACTCGGACAAATCGGCGCTGCCGCCGATAAGCCCCGAAAATACCGGAACGATGGCTCCTAAAACCGCGCCAGACGACGCGCGGGTTGCGGCTTTCGGCTTTTCCGCAGCGATCTTGGTTTTTAACGCCGCCAGCGCCGCAAAACATTCTTGCGGCGCATCGCCCTTCATCGCCGCGTCGAACGCCGCGCGCAGAGCGTTGCTTTTGTGCTTTTTCGTCCACGCTTCGAAATCCGCATGCCCGCGCGAGCCAACCTTGCGCCATGCCGACAGAATATCGTCCGGAATAACGAACGGCTCGTGCGGCCAGCCCAACTGCACGCGGGCCGCGGCGACTTCCTCGGCCCCCAGCGGCGCGCCGTGGCAACTGCTCGTCCCCTGCTTTTTGGGAGCGCCGCATCCGATAGTCGTGCGGCAGATAACGATCGAAGGCTTGTCCGTCACGGCCAGAGCCTCTTTCGTCGCCGCCTCTATCGCCGCGGGATCGTGCCCGTCGATGGACTGAACGTGCCAGCCATACGACGCGAACCGCGCCGCCACATTCTCGGAAAACGAAAGCGATGTCGGCCCGTCGATCGAAACCCTGTTGTCGTCGTAAAACGCGATCAGGCGGCCAAGCTTCCAGTGCCCCGCCAGCGACGCGGCCTCGTGGCTGATGCCTTCCATCATCTCGCCGTCGGACGTAATCACAAACGTGCGGTGGTCGACCAAATCGCCGCCAAACCGCGCGTTTAACACCCGCTCGGCCATCGCAAAACCGACCGCATGCGCGATCCCCTGCCCCAGAGGGCCCGTCGTAATCTCTACCCCAAGCTCGGGATTGACTTCGGGATGACCGGGGGCATGGCTGCCGAGTTGGCGGAAATTTTTGATCTCCTCGATGGTCATCTTTTTATAGCCCGTGAGATACGTCAGGGCGTAGAGCGCCATCGATGCGTGGCCCGGCGACATAATAAACCGGTCGCGATCAGGCCATGTCGGATTTTGAGGGTCGAACCGCAGGAACTTGCTCCACAGTACCGTCAGGACATCGGCGATGCCCATCGGCATGCCCGGATGGCCGGACTTGGCCTTCTCAACCGCATCCATCGCCAGAGCGCGGATGGCGTTGCTCATTTCTTTGTGGGAAGGGGAATTTGACGAACCGTTTGCAGAAGATGCCATAATTTTTTGAGACCCAATAGAATCCGAAACCACGCGGAAGTTGCCGTATTTTGCTGCGATTAGCAATAAGGCCCGGGAAATTTTTTTAGGTACGATTCGCAAGCCCTTTCTGATCGCAATAAATGCGAAGAAACAGCGTTAAAAGCGAAAAATTAAGAAACGCAAGAAGGGTTGAATTTCAGTCGTTCCGCCCCTATAGTCCGCCCCTCGAAGCCGGTCGGGGCATAGCGCAGCCTGGTAGCGCATCAGTCTGGGGGACTGGGGGTCGTGGGTTCAAATCCCGCTGCCCCGACCAAAAATAAGGGGCCTATTGGCCCCTTATTTTTGGTCAGACAGCGGAACTTGGTTTACCCACGAAGTGGGTTCACAATTTTAAGGAGCGGCAAGCGCTTCGCGCGAAGTCCGCGACTATAAAATTGCCACTTTGCGAGCGGCAAAGCCGCGCTGCAAAGTAATTCCCGCTGCCTCATATTTTCAAAGCGACCTATTGGACCCTTTATTTTTCTTGGCTAGGCGGCGGAACATGGCGGGCGAGCGTCTCTTGCTTCCCTTGCTTCATCTTATGCCAAGCGACCTTTTATACCCTGCCTCGGTCGCAGTGCAGCGCACCCTGCGCCACCTCCGGTTCCACGACCCTGCACGGGGAAGAGCCACGGGTCTCGCAGAAAGGGCCCCGGGCAAGGCATGGACAGACATGTACCGAACGGCCGCCCCTTGGGCAGACTGCGTTGGACGTCTCTTAAGCTCTTTGTCACGTCATGGGGTGCGCCGTCCTTTCATCCCCCTGCCTTCGCCGCCCGCCATGAGCCGCACGCCGCCACTTCATACACCCATCGCTCTTTTTTGTCAACGAAAAATCACATTTGGTTAATGATGTTTCTTTTATCTGTAATTTCAAAGAGATGGGACAAATCTTAATAAATTTTGGGAGAAAGTGGCCACACCTTATATATAGGGCATGCAGGGAAGGGGGTTTATGGCCTTTTGTAGGAGGGGGCGCCCCTCCCCCTCGGTCACTGAATCGGAAGCAATTATGGACGAAGAAGGTATGGACAACGCCAAGCCTTGGGGAATTCGGCGGCCGCTTTATTTGATTCTGAATCTGGTTGAGCGGCTTTTTATATTTTAATAGGTTGTCATTAGTTGTTTGAGATTAAGGATGCAATCAGCATGTCCTGCGTAGCTCGAAGAGCAAAGCAGGATCGCGTTTGCGCCCTTCGGGCTTGTAGCTCTCCTTAAAATTGTCGAACCCTCTTCTCGGGTTCAAACCCGACTATGTTATAATAAAAAAAACGGCCATAAGGCCGTTTTTTTTATTATGGCGGAGACGGAGGGAAATCGAATTAATCGCTACCCATTGAAAACAAAAGGTTTTTGTGGGGGCGGGGCACAAATTTATGTCCCATTTCGTGTCCATTTTTCGCTTCGCTATAAACCGAGCGTTCGAACTATTTTTCTTCTGCGTCCAATAAATCATCGAAGGCTTTCTGAAATTCCGGCATGCGTTGTTCTTCATTATAGAACGGCAATCCCCATACGACAAACTTTTGTCCCTTCCACAGTTGTTCGATAACAAAATTGGCCTTCAGCGATTTTAAGAAGCTTTCCTTCCACGCATCCTGCGTCAAAAGGTGTCCGCCCTTTGGTTCAATGAAAACCTGATAGTGCATAGTATCGCTCTTTTTCTTGCCAACCAAGAAAAGAACAA
The DNA here is from genome assembly GCA_964446645.1 of uncultured Rhodospirillaceae bacterium. Lineage (GTDB taxonomy): Bacteria > Pseudomonadota > Alphaproteobacteria > UBA9219 > UBA9219 > CAIXLI01. The sequence continues at coordinate 2,598 of CAYUPD010000075.1, read as the reverse complement.
AATCAGGTTCAAGCGGCTTGCCATCATCAAAATTAAACAGCTTAAAATGCTTTTCATTCCGCAGAAGATAGACTTCGGAAAATTTTTCTTTCAACGTATCAATATGCTTATCAATGTATTTGATAAGGGACTTTTCTTCGGATGTGCCATAGCAATCATTAAACACAAACCAGTCACGCTTACTGACACTCAGATCAAGATAAAAGGCAACATTGGCAGGATCGTTCATAGACCTGCCAAATTGTTGGTCTCCGCCATCATCTTCCGCGAAGTTTAGCGTTTTATCAAAGAATACTGCATTAATCATCTGGGGCTTAAATTCGTGTGTTCCCTTATACTCAATCTTATCGCTGGCAATGGCCTCGGCCAATTCACCCATCACTTTGGTTGCAGCATACAGCTTATCATCCGCACTGAGGTTATTTAGCTGAGAAGGTAAGGCTTCAATTTCCACCTTTATCTTTCCAACATAATTATCCGCAGTCAGAAATTCCCGCGCTGTGTTCAAATGAGGCAAGTGTTTTTTAAGATTTAAAAAATCAAAAAACTCAAACTTCCGCATCGCCGTATGTAGTACATTCAACCCAAAACTGCTTAGAGCAAAATCCTTTGCCTTGCTTTGAATGGAAGAAACAGGCGTAGGGGTTTCCGCAAATGCCGTTTCAGACCTAACTAAGCCCGTATGAAGCTGCACTCGATAGAGTTTATCGATAAGGGTGTTGGGCAAACCCCTTACATCGGCGCGATCATATTTGTTCCGATTGTTTAGGAAGATATGGCCCGCTTTATAAAAGCGTGTTGCCTTAAAGCTTTCTTTCAATTTGATCGTACGCTCTATGGTTTCTTTAGCGACAATCCCAGTTTCACGCAAAGCCGTGTATAGTTCTTGAATATATTTAGGATTATGGGCGCTATGATAGTATAGCTCCTCACAGATTCGCATATCATTACCAATATCTTGGTCAAACTTACGCTTATCAACGGGTTGGTCAGGATATAGGCGGAAAGGACAGTAACGCGCCCCTCGTCCGATAAGTTGTGCTTCACTCATCGTCGTTTTTCCAAGCCTGTTTTTGGCATGGGTATCGCGAATGTCATAGAGGCGAACAATATCAAATAGGTTTAGGACATCCCATCCTTCATTCAGCTTATCCACCGCAAAAACGGCGCGATATTGATTGGATTCAAGAGAATTAACGGCAAGCTGTTTTTCGATGCTATCTTCCTTGCTGTTTACCTCAATTAGTTTGTCACTAGAAAAATCTTCCCGCAATTCTGCAATCAGATTTTCTGGTGTAATTTTGTTGGCTTCAAAATAAGAAAACATTCGTTTTAGGGCAGCATCATCAGCCTTATCGCGCACCTCCTTAAATTTCTTAGGCGTAAGATTGGCTATGCCTTCCTTAAATTCCTCAAAAAATGCCTTACTCTCGTTAATTGTTTTGGATTTAAACAAAATTACAGGCAATTGGAATATTCTATACCATGAAGAATTATTA
>CAYUPD010000075.1:0-1089 GCA_964446645.1 uncultured Rhodospirillaceae bacterium | reverse complement strand
TAACGGCCAGTTTGTTCTTCTCAAATATCTTGCGCCGATACTGGGAAAGAAGAACAGCCTGTAGCGCCCGCTCAAACTGTGGCAGGTCAATTTGCAAAACCTTTACTTCTTTAGAGTACCCATCGTTACGAAACTCTTTAAGAGTGTAGTCAAAAATCAGTTTTGGTTTGTATTTTGCCGAAAGATTTTCATCAGTAAAGTCTATCGTAGCAGTGAATTCAAACAATGCATTTTCGGGGTGAGCCTCAAAAATACGCTTAACTGTGTTTTCCCAACTGGCTGCCTCTAAAAGATCATCGGCGGCAGCTCCTCTGCGAGTATCAACATTGATATGGTGGGCCTCATCGGAAATGAGGACAATTTTATCATTCTGAAAATCGTCGTAAGTCAAAGCCCCCTCGCGTGGGGTATTTAAGTCAGCATGCAATCCTTGAATCGTAGAAAATACAATATTCAAGTCATCGGGATTGCCTACCTGAAAATTATTTACTTCACGGATAGAAAATTTCTTCTCGCCGATAGCTAGTTGAGACGCAAAAAGATATTTTGAGGAAAGCAGATTCAGAAAATTATCGCGGGTCTTATCAATGATATTGGTGTTGTTCACAAAAAAAAGGAAATTGCGATACCCGCGCTGGTATAAATGCAACATCAGCCCAGCCATCATAAGTGTCTTCCCGCTTCCTGTGGCCATATGAAAAAGAAGCTGATGGTTCTGGCGAGGCTTACCCTCAAAAGGTTCGTTCCAGTAATTCAAGAAAAACTGAAATGCTTTTTCCTGATAACGGCGTATAGAAAAATTGGGATTTAGGTTGCTTCGTATGTGTAGGGGTAGATCGGTCTTATCGATAGACTTTTTGCCAAACTCTTCTATCAGCGTTTGTTGAAGGGATTTTATCTCGGCCATTATGGATTCACCTATGATTGGCCAAGAAGCTGGGCATTTAATTTTCTGTCGTCCGCACTGATGTTATAACTCACATCATCGATCTCACTAAGCGGGACATACAGCATATTTTTGTCTAGCACTTCGATCATAAACCGTTTCTGATTATCAAGCGCCATAGACACGAAATCGTCTCCCGAAAC
>CAYUPD010000074.1:3178-6956 GCA_964446645.1 uncultured Rhodospirillaceae bacterium | reverse complement strand
TCCAAGGAGAGATCGCCGTCGTCGATGGCCTTCATCTCGCCCTTAAGGCGGCGGAGGTTGAAAAAGAGTTTTTTTTGCGCGGCGGTGGTGCCGATTTTGACGAGCGACCACGAATGCAGGATGTATTCCTGAATAGCGGCGCGGATCCACCACATAGCGTAGGTCGAGAGGCGGAATCCGCGGTCGGGGTCGAAGCGCTTGACGGCCTGCATCATGCCGATGTTACCCTCGGCGATAAGGTCGGCCAAGGGCAGGCCATAGCCGCGATAGCCCATGGCGATCTTGGCGACGAGGCGCAGGTGGCTGGTGACGAGCTTATGGGCGGCCTCGAGGTCGCCGTGTTCCTTCCACGACTTGGCGAGCATAAATTCCTCATCGGCGTCGAGAATGGGGAATTTGCGAATGTCGCGCAAATAGACGGCCAAGTTGCCTTCGCCGCGCAGAGCCGGGAGACTGGTCAGATGAGCGCTCATAGGGAAGCTTATAGCGCGTTTTTGGCCGTGCCGCGAGAAAAACGGAATTGCGTATAAAGCGGGTAAAAATCAGCAGCTAGCCGCATGCGTTGCCGTCGAAGAAGCCTTTGCATCCGGGCGCTGCGGAGCCGAAGGCGGCTCGGCGCAGAGGATAAACTCGAAGCTGATCGCGTTATCGGTAAGCTTAAGTTTGTAAGCGAAATCGGATTTGAGGTTGGGAAGTATTTTCCGCAAATCCTGCAAAAGCGCGCTTCTTTGGGGATGTTTTTTGATAGCCTCGGCGGCGCTGGCCGGGACTTGAACGTAAACGACGGACGTATGGACTTTCTTTCTTTTAAGCATCCGTTTGTATTCGTCGAGGATAAGAGGCGTCATGAGAAGGGGCGACAGCGAAGCTCCCCGGCGCAAGTTGAGAGGAGGAACCTCCTTTGAGAAGGAGGGAATATAGTCGAGCAGGACGGTAACGGTTTTTTCTTTGTCCGTGCCCTCTGCGCTTTTCAAGAGGAAGGCGCAGTCGGTTCTGGTTTTAAGGCCGGGAACGGAGCAAAGTTTTTCGTGGTTGACGAAAACCTTTTGGTGGTTTTTGAATTCTGTCGACGCAAGGATGCCGAGGAACTCCGTTTTCTCCGGAGATTCGTGGCGAGGCAAATCGGAAAGTGGAAAAGAGCTTTCTTCGCCCGGGAAGAGGCGCCTGCAAGCGAGATGGGCCATGGACAGCTCGCCGTCCGAGGGGGACTCCTTGGTTTGACCGTTCTTGGCCAGACGGAGGATCTTGGCGGCGAAGTCCAAAGTTTCCTTTGGCAGCGGCCGTGCGACGGAGAAAGCGGCGTACGACCAAAGAACATTGATTGCCGACCGCGTCGTGTAGAAGCCGCCGTTTCTGTTTTTAAGGGCCGAGACGGCAAGCAGATAAGCGTCCGGAGGGCAGAGGCCCAGTTTAGCGGGGGCGTGGACGAGGGAAGAATGATCGTGTTCGTCGACGGAGAAGCGCTCCATTTTTGCGACGCAGCGGGAATAAAAATCGTCGAGGAACTCGGCCGGAAGCTCGGTTTTCGAGGCGGCGAACGACCGGATCAGCACCGCCATATGGCTCAAGACAAAGTCGTCGCCCGGAAACTTCTTCTGGCAGGCCGGAAGAAAGAGCTTCAAGAAGGATCGATGAGGTTCCTCCGAAACGGAAGCGAGAAGTCTCGGATAGGGTTTATAGAAAGAAACTAATTCGTTGGGGCCGAAACTGTCGATGTGTTTGGCCGCGGCGGGATAATAGGCCTTCCAGAACGCGGAAGACGGCTGGATGCCGAGATCGGCGAGGGCCTTTGGCAACGTTGCGATCTGGTGTGCGTTGAAGGTGTCTATTTCCTTTGTGACAAGCGCCATAAAGCCGTCGATTTCGTCTTGGTTCAAGCCGAAGAAGTTTTTGATGGCGGCCGGGATAAAGGCGCTCCAAAACGCAGGCGTGGGCGCAATGCCGAGGCCAAGGAGGGCCGGGGGCGTTTTGGCGACGCGGCGGATGCTAAAGGAAGGGGTTTCCTTGATAAGGGCATTCAAAAGCTCGTCCTTAAGCTTCATCTCGCGGTTATTCGGAATTTTAATTTTAAATTCATTGAGGGCGAAAAGAAGCGACGAAGCTTGTTTGCCCTCCAAGGAGTCCAGTCCGCCGGAAAGAACGTTCAGCGACGGCGCGATCAAAGCCTCCGGCGGCACATAGTTCAGAAGGAAAAGGCCGTCGAATAAAAAAACGACGTCGAGGGGGAGAAAAAGGCCGATTTTTTCGCGAGCGGCTTTTTGCCAGGCGGGCAGATTCTTTTTCCAAAGCTTATGGGCGGCGGAGTCCGGATTTTTGCCGAAAGTTTTTTTATGATAAACGCCCAAGGTATAAGGAACGCGGGAGAGGAAAGCGGCGGACATAGAGTCGAAAGGAGGAAGTTCACTTATTTCCTCGGCCAGTTTTTCCGCGCAATCGGCTTGGTCAGGAAAGTTGGAAAAGCCGAGCCAAAACCCGGTGGGAGGAACGCCGCTGTCGAGAGTGTGCACCATAAAAAAAGTCCTGATAAAAAAAGGCCTAAAAATCGCAGGGTCAAAATACAGGAAAACGGCGAAAGTAATCGGTCTTTTTCCTTGATTAACCTAACTTTTTTCGATTAAACGGCCCTTTTGGGGCAAGAGGCCGGGGAGGCGAAACAAAAATACAAATAACGCATTGAAAAACAATAATTATTTTTAAGTTAAAAACCGTTTTTTGGCGAGAAAAAAATGGAGTTTTGAAAGGATATTGGCTAATATGATTCGCGGATTTGCCGGGGCGGTTTTTTCTAGATGCGGCATGGGCTTAGACGCATTTTACCAAGGCGGATTCACCTCCAAAAACCAAGGTCATAAAAAGAATGAGCGACGTTGTGGGCGAAAATATCGAAGGCCAAGAGTACGGAGCGGACTCCATAACCATTTTGCGGGGGCTCGATGCCGTGCGCAAACGGCCCGGGATGTACATCGGCGACACGGACGACGGGTCCGGCCTGCACCATATGATCTACGAGGCCGTCGATAACTCGATCGACGAGTCGCTGGCGGGATATTGCACGCGGATCGACGTGATTCTGAATGCCGACGGGTCGTGCACGGTACGCGACAACGGGCGCGGCATTCCGACGGACATTCACTCCGAAGAAGGCGTGTCGGCGGCCGAAGTCGTGATGACGCAGTTGCACGCGGGCGGCAAGTTCAACCAAAATTCGTACAAAGTGTCGGGCGGATTGCACGGGGTCGGCGTGTCGGTAGTGAACGCGCTGTCCGAGTTTTTGGATTTACGCATTTGGCGGCAGGGCGGCGAGTACACGATGCGTTTTCGGGACGGCGTGGCCGAAGCGCCGCTGAAGCAAGTTGGCAAGTCCGACAAGACGGGGACGGAAGTGACGTTTTTGCCGTCGCCCGCGACGTTTACAAAGACGGTTTTCGATTTTGGGACGATCGAGCACCGCTTGCGCGAGCTGGCGTTTCTCAATTCTGGCGTCAATTTGAATTTAACGGACGCGCGCGGAGCCGAGCCGAAGACGTCCGCCTTGCACTACGAAGGCGGCCTTAAAGCGTTTGTGGAATGGCTTGACCAGTCGAAAGAGGCTGTGCACGCGATGATTTCGTGCCGCAAAGAGCAAGAAGGCATCGTGGTCGAATGCGCGATGCAGTGGAACGACAGCTACCATGAGAACATGCTGTGCTTTACGAACAACATCCCGCAGAAAGACGGCGGGACGCACTTGGCGGGATTCCGCGCGGCATTGACCCGCGCCGTCAACCAGTATGCGGAG
>CAYUPD010000074.1:0-3168 GCA_964446645.1 uncultured Rhodospirillaceae bacterium | reverse complement strand
GAACGGGTGGACGGCGAGCTGCATCCGAGCGAGGCGGTGGAGGACAAGATCGCGCTGTCCGGCGAGGACATGCGCGAAGGGTTGACGTGCATATTGTCGGTAAAGGTTCCGGACCCGAAGTTTTCGTCGCAAACGAAAGAGAAGCTTGTGTCGAGCGAGGTAAAGCCCGCGGTCGAAGCGGTGGTGGGCGAGATGTTAAACGTCTGGTTCGAAGAACATCCGGCGGACGCCAAGAAGATCGTGACGAAGGTGGCGGAAGCGGCGCTGGCGCGGGAAGCGGCGCGCAAGGCGCGCGAACTGACGCGGCGCAAAGGGGCGCTGGACCCGGCGTCGCTGCCGGGGAAGTTGGCGGATTGCCAAAACAACGACCCGGCGCAGTCCGAAATATTCATCGTGGAAGGGGATTCGGCAGGCGGTTCGGCCAAGCAGGGCCGGTCGCGGCAGTTTCAGGCGATTTTGCCGTTACGCGGCAAGATATTGAACGTCGAGCGCGCGCGGTTTGACAAGATGCTGTCGTCGGCCGAGATCGGAACGTTAATTACGGCGATTGGGTGCGGCATCGGGCGGGAGGAATTCAATCCGGACAAGGCGCGGTATCACAAGATCATCATCATGACGGACGCCGACGTGGACGGCAGCCACATCCGGACGCTCTTGCTGACGTTCTTCTTCCGCCAGATGCCCGAGCTGATTTCGAGGGGATATATCTACATCGCGCAGCCGCCGCTTTTCAGGATCAAGCGGGGCAATACGAAGGAGAGGTATCTTAAAGACGAAGCGGCGATGGAAAATTATCTGACGGAATCGGGCGTTGAGGACGTATCGCTGACGCTTCACGGCGGCAAAGTTTTGCAAGGCGAAGAGCTTCGCAAGCTGGCGGAGCGGACGCGGACGATGAAGCACGCGATCAAGTCGTTGGCGCATAAGGTGGGGCATGAAGCGCTGGTCGAGCAGGCGGCGATAGCGGGAGCGTTATCGGCGGCGCTGGCGTCGAATGCGGAGCATGCGGCGCAGGCGGCTGAGTACGTGGCCAAGCGGCTCGACGCGCTGTCGCCGCAGAAAGAGCGGGGATGGAAAGGCGCGGCGATGCAGAAGGGCGGCATGGTGCTGAGCCGCGAGCGTTTTGGGGTGACGCACAAATACAAGCTGGATGTGGACACGCTGCGGTCGGCCGAGGCGCGCAAGCTGGATCAGATGACGGAAGATTTACAGGCGTGGTTTCAGTTTCCGGCGAAGCTGGCGATCAAGGACAAGGTCGTGCCGCTGCCGGGGCCGATAGCGCTGATTGACGCGATCTGGGAGCACGGCAAGCAAGGGCTGACGATTCAAAGGTACAAAGGCTTGGGCGAAATGAACCCCGAGCAGTTGTGGGAGACGACGCTCGATCCGTCGGTGAGGACGCTGTTGCAGGTAAAGGTACAGCAAGGCGAAGTGGCGGATCAGGTATTTTCGACGTTGATGGGCGACGTGGTCGAGCCTCGTCGCGCCTTTATCCAGGACAACGCGCTGAACGTGACGAACATCGACACGTAAAAGCAAGATCGCGCTTATGCATTAAGGAAGGGCAATCTTTGTTTAATCTTTCCTTCCAAAGGAGCGAGGGCGCGTCTAACAGGCTTATACGTCCCTAATTTTATTTCATGTTCTTTTAGTTTTTGCAGGCCGTAAGAAGTAATCCTTGTCGTCTGTTTTTGGATTGTGATTTCATTTATATCGTCCATTTCAACACGAGTTCCGGGATTCGTTTTTATAAGGGAACATTGACATTCGCAAAGAAGATCGAAAATTTCCCGATCTTCCGGAGTTACAACAATTCCGTGCCCCGTTTCTTCATGTGCTTTCCTGCATTTTTCAAGGAAAGCCCATTGGCGAGGATCGTATTCCCCAGTTAGATGATTGCGCCGGATTGCTTCTGCAACTTTTTTCTTTTCGGGAGTATTGGCGCTTGATTCAATGTCTCTAATGAGTTGCTCAGAAATAGCACTTAAAGCAGCGTAAGGAAAAGACGCCATGATAAAACCTCTATAAAAAAGATCGAAATTTGTATCAGACTAATCAAAGAAGGATTGAAAACAAAATCAAATCATCAAAAACAGTAACCACATCCATAACGTGCCGATAACCGCCGAGAAATAAAGAATATTAACGGACAGTCATTACTCCCCCTGCGCCAAGAGAGACAATTCTTCCTGCGGGTCTTGGCTGTGCAGGTCTGTGAGGCTGACGGGATACTCGCCGCTAAAGCAGGCGTCGCAGAACTGCGGCATGTCGTTGTTGCGCTTGGTCTCGCCCATGGCGCGGTACAGGCCGTCGAGCGAGATGAAGGCGAGGCTATCGACGCCGATGAAGCGGCGCATTTGCTCGACGGTATAGTTGTGGGCGAGGAGTTTTTCGGATTCCGGCGTGTCGATGCCATAGAAGCAGCCGTGCGCGGTGGGAGGGGACGAGATGCGCATATGGACTTCTTTGGCGCCGGCGCTGCGGATCATCTCGACGATTTTGGTGGAAGTGGTGCCGCGAACGATGGAGTCGTCGATAAGGATGACGCGCTTGCCCTCGATGAAGCGGCGGTTGGCGTTGTGCTTAAGCTTGACGCCCAAGTGGCGGATGCGGTCGGTGGGCTGGATGAAGGTGCGGCCGACGTAGTGGTTGCGAATGATGCCGAGGTCGAAGGGGATTTTACTGATGTGGGCATAGCCGATGGCGGCGGGGACGCCCGAGTCGGGAACGGGCACGACGATATCGGCGTCGACGGGGGATTCCTTGGCGAGTTCGATGCCGATATTCTTGCGCATTTCGTAGACGGAGCGGCCCTCGAGGGACGAGTCGGGCCGGGCGAAATAGATGTATTCGAAAATGCAGAATTTGCTGGGCGCGGGCTTAAAGGGGCGGAAGGATTTGACGTCTTTGCCGTCGATGACGACAAGCTCGCCCGGAGCGATATCGCGGACGAAAGAAGCGCCGATGATGTCGAGAGCGCAGCTTTCGCTGGCGAGGACGAAAGCATCGTCGATTTTGCCGAGGACGAGGGGGCGGATGCCGTTGGGGTCGCGGACGCCGATGAGCATATCCTTGCCGAGGCAAACGAGGGAGTAAGCGCCCTCGACCTGTTTTAAGGCGTCGACGAGGCGGTCGCGTCCCTCGGGCATGCCGGGCAAGTAGAAGGCG